>JAPLIX010000448.1:23239-35356 GCA_026388865.1 Pseudomonadota bacterium
GAAAAATCATCTCCTCCTTTTTGCCGAAGGTGAGCGGCCCCAGTTTTTCACTCATGCCCCAGACGCACACCATTCGCCGCGCCAGATCGGTTGCCCGTTCCAGGTCGTTACCCGCACCGGTGGTCATGTCATGCAGAACAAGCTCTTCTGCTACACGGCCTCCCATAAGAATGGCAATGTTGTTGTTAAGATAAGTTTTAGGATAGGTATGTTTTTCATCCATCGGTAATTGCTGCGTGAGGCCCAGTGCCATGCCCCGGGGAATGATGGTAACCTTGTGAATGGGGTCGGTGCCCGGGATGAGCTTTGCTACCAGGGTGTGCCCTGACTCATGGTAGGCGGTAATTTTCCGCTCTTCCGGGCTGATGATCATGCTTTTGCGCTCGGTGCCCATGAGCACTTTATCCTTTGCCTGTTCAAAGTCCTTCATGGTTATGCTTGCTTTCCCCTGCCGGGCGGCAAGCAGCGCGGCTTCATTCACCAGGTTTGCGAGATCAGCGCCGCAAAAGCCCGGCGTTCCCCGGGAAAGAACACTTAAATCCACATCTCCATCAAGCGGGGTTTTGCGCGTATGGACTTTTAAAATACCTTCCCGGCCGCGTATATCGGGGATAGGAACAACAATCCGCCGGTCAAAACGGCCGGGCCGGAGCAACGCCGGGTCCAGCACATCGGGCCGATTGGTGGCGGCAATAAGGATCACCCCGTCGTTTGATTCAAAGCCGTCCATTTCAACCAGCAGCTGGTTCAGGGTCTGCTCGCGCTCATCGTGGCCGCCGCCAAGCCCTGCTCCCCGGTGCCGGCCAACCGCATCTATTTCGTCGATAAAAATAATACACGGAGCATGTTTCTTGCCCTGGATAAAGAGGTCGCGCACCCGCGCCGCTCCCACCCCGACAAACATCTCCACGAAATCTGAGCCGCTGATGCTGAAAAACGGGACGCCTGCCTCACCGGCAATGGCCCGTGCCAGCAGGGTCTTTCCGGTGCCGGGAGCGCCGACCACAAGCGCGCCTTTGGGTATCCTCCCCCCCAGGACGGTAAATCGTTTCGGGTCTTTCAGGAAATCAATGATCTCCTCCAGTTCCTCTTTTGCTTCATCAATACCCGCCACGTCAGCAAACGTTACTTTCTGCTGCTGCTCAGTCAGCAGCCGCGCCCTGCTTTTGCCGAATGACATGGCCTTGCCGCCGCCGATCTGTACCTGACGCATGAAAAAAATCCAGACGCCGATCAGCAGCAGCATGGGAAACCATGAAATAATAAGCTGCATCCATCACGAGGACTGCTCATCCGGTCTCACATCAATGGTTACCCGCTTTGCCATCAGGTCCTTAACCAGTTCCGGGTCATTGATGGAGTAGGTTTTGAATTCCCGGCCGTCACCGAATTTACCGTAAATATTGTTTCCCTGGATGATAACTTCCCGGACCTCGCCGCGGTCTACAGCCAGGCGGAACTCGCTGAACAGCACCTTCTTCGGGCTCGTCTTGGGTTGATTAAAGAGATTGAATAAAAGCACCATCACCAGTGCGATAACCAGCCACAGGGCCATATTTTTATAGAAAGGGTTCATAATAAATCTATTCCGTGCGTTTGTCGGTTGCGGTTTTAAGCGCCCTTCTTTTTTCTTTTATATCACAAGTAGCTGCGGCTCTCAATATAAATGGAACTGTTCGCAAGCTAAAGATACTGGTAATGGTCTGTTTCATCGTGACCCCCTCTGACTCCCCCTTGGCCCATCGGGAGAACGTTTCCCCTCCTTGCCAAAGGAGGGATCAGGGGAGGTTGATGGAACGCATTGAAATACTTTCCGAGAGATACCCTTCTCGGATTTCTATGGGTGAGAATCCAGAACGCTCGGTTACCCTATCCCCGTGCCGAATCAGGATAATTCACCTGCTCTGGTCATGGTTACTTTCAAGACCCGCCGGGTTGTTTCCTTCAGCCGAAACCGGTCATCAATCCTTAAGCCCCCGATCCAGGCAATAACATCCCGGGAAAGCAGCAGGGGGATGGTACGACGCTGCCGCGGGGAAATTTTGTCAATGTTTTTCTCCCGTGCCAGCAGTTTATCAACGGGCTCCTGCAGATCTTCCACCGAGAGAACTATATCCCGGCTTATCTCTGCAATGCTCACGCGCGCGGGAATCCCGTCAATAGCGTAGCAGTATGACTGCCGGCGGGGCTTCTCCTGCGTGAAAATAAGCCGGTCATATTCCCGTATCACAGACCAGCCGGCAGGAAGCTGTATCGTCCTTGACCGGCCCGCTCCCTCCAGCACCCGGCGTACTGCCTCAACATGGTTGAAATAAATCCCCTGGCTGCCGCCTTTGATCCCCGCGATAATACCTTTTATAATCCTGCCCCGGAGCGGCCCGGGATACTGCTTAATATAATTAACCGAACAGCTGACTTCCTGCTCATCCCGTGACGAAAGCACCGGATCGACAATCTCCCGCACCATCTGGTCAAGAATTTCATTATCACTTCGCAGCAGCTCGGAGAGGCGGTTCAGGGTCTGCACGATGCGGGGATTATAGTCCTTCTGCAGGAGCGCAACGAGGTCGTGGCGGATTTTATTCCTGAAATAGTGAGGCTCGGCTGCCGAGCTGTCAGGGATATAGGTGATCTTCTGCTGCGCAAGATACGACTCTATCTCGCCGCGGGTGACGGCAATCAGAGGACGGATAAAAACAGTATCCCGAACCGGCGGGATGCCGGCAAGTCCGTTTCCGGACGTCCCCCGTATGAGCCACATCAGGAGCGTCTCTGCCTGGTCATTGGCATTATGGCCGAGGGCGACTTTCTGCGCACCCAGGCGCTCACGCAGCTCAAGAAAAAAACGGTACCTGACCAGGCGGGCTGCTTCCTGCAGCGAACCGCCGTTCTGCTCTTTAAAAGCGCGCACGTCCCGTTCCTCGGTGATGCAGGTCACACCGTTGCGGCCGGCTAACTCCTGGACAAAACCCGCTTCAATGCGTGCTGCTTCGCCCCGCAGCATATGGTTCAGGTGCGCTACGGTCAGCTTAAGGTTCCACTTTTTCTGCAGACCGCACAGAACAGAGAGCAGCGCCACTGAATCTGCACCCCCTGAGACACCCACAAGCACGTGATCTCCCGGCTGGAGCATGGTGCAGGTTTTAATGGTCTTAACAGCTTTGCTTACAATCATTGCTTTAAAAATCTTTACCTTTGACTCCGGTTTATAGTATATACATTATACCGAAATTGATAAAAGGTGCTATGTAAAAACCGGGGGCCGTCAAAAGTTCTATAAAAGGAATACGTATGGAGCCACGGGATATAACCACAGAGGACCTTGAGAGTCAGCGGGTTGTGGAGTTAAGGCGTTCTGAAGTTCCCTAACCCGGACAAGCCGGAACCAAATCCGAATAGCGAAATTAGAAATTCTAAACAAATTCAAATGACCAAAAAGGAAAATTTAAAACGACTCTGGTGAAAAATGCTGTTTTGAAGTTTGGAACATTTTTATTTTTAATTTGTTTAAAGCTTCGATATTCGTATTTCGTATTTTTTCTTGACAAAAAAACACGAAAATAACAACTAAGGGATAAGGTGCTAAACTCTTTAACGTTAGTGCGCTCTGTGGTTACGCTTTAGCAATACAAAAAATAGAGGAAGGGGCATTCCATGAAACGACCTGTTTATCAACTGATGCTTATTAGTTTTGTCTGTCTTTTATGTGGAACGGCATCTGGAGCAGATCAGGCTCCCCCTGCCCAGCAGGATCAACCGCACGGGATCCAGCGGCTGGGGAGAGGTGTTGCGAATACGATCTCGTCTCCTCTTGAGCTGTTAGCACAGCCATACGCCAGGGCTAAGTACTGGGAAGACCGGAGCACTAATCAGTTTGCAGTGCTGGGCGGCTTTTTTGAAGGCATACCCATGGGGTTTGTATATTTTGGCTGGCGGCTGGGCGCGGGGTTCTATGATATGTTCACCTTTCCGTACTGGTGTTACGATAAATCCATTATTCAGCCTGAATATCTGAGCTTCTCCCCGGAGTTTCTGGAGGCGGGCGACTGATTACTTCTGCTGCTGGCGCGCCTCTTGATAGAGCGCCTCTATCTTTTCATCCCGGCGCTGTTCCAGCTTGCGGATTTCTTCAGGGAGTTCAGGTGCCCCGTGCATAAGAATTTTGTTCTCGGCGACCTTAGCTTCACACTCTCTCTTTATCTCTGCTATGCGCTGCTTCTGTTCTGCGGTGAGAGAAAGGCTAGCGTCGAGGCCCATGCCCTTGATTCTTTCCAGGGCCAGTTCATAACTGCTCTTAAGCTCTGACATGTGCGTCTATGCTCCGTTGTCGGTTACGGTTACTGGGTACTCCTCTCATATAGCACCAATGCGGCGGCAGGCGCTTTCCCGTATGCTGCGGTCACCGCAGCAGCCTTGTCCGCGCGCCTAAATTTAAAGGATAAACCAGAATGTCAAAAGTAGCAAGCGCTATAAAAGACAAGCTCCACACTATTTTGACCAAAGACTACGAAGACTGTCAATTTTTTTTCGCCGCAGCGGATCTGCTGAGCGATAAACTAAAAAACATAACTGAGCTGACGAGGGAGGAAGCAATAGATTTCGACGTGTTGCGCGACACCATTGGCGAGCTGGGAATATGTATCAGCAACATTGAGCGGGGGCTGAACGAGGCAGAAGAGTGTTATACCCGGCTGGTTGAGGCGCTTAAAAAATAGCGGGCACACCTGACATGGAACTCACCGAAGGACTAAGAACACGGCACAGCATGCGGGCATTCCTTAATAAAGCCGTCCCGCAGGAACTTATCGAGCAGATACTCGCCGAAGCTCACCAGGCCCCTTCTTCATCCAATCAGCAGCCCTGGAATTTCTGTGTCGTCATGGGTAAGCCGCTGGCAACCCTGCGCGCAAAACTCCTCCAGGCCCACGAGCAGAACAGAACCCCCTATGACCCCTCCAAAGGTAAAAGCATTCCCGCGGAATATGTGGACCGGACCCGTAAGCTGTTCAAGGCACTGCGCCCCTGTCTGCAGCAGCTGGGCGAGGAGAACCGCGCGTTTATAGAAACAGGCAGCCTGCGCCTGTATGACGCGCCGGTCGCCATACTCATGACCATGCATAAAAATTTTCCGCGCAGCCGCTTCATGGACCTCGGCATGGCTGCGCAGAACCTGATGCTCGCGGCTCACGGCAGAGGACTCGGCACCTGCGCCATCGGCCTGGCGCTGCTCTATGAGGAGGTTATCAGGGCAGAGCTGCCAATTTCCCCGGAGTTCGATTGTGCCCTTATCATGGCTCTCGGTTATCCGGATGAGAGCTCGCCGGTGAACGGCTTCCGCTCTCCGCGTGAAGATTTATCGCATCTGGTACGCTGGATCGGTGTGGACGGGAAAGGCTGACAAACTGCTCTGAAGGCCTGGCGGTATGCCTGAAGATTGCCGGGGGATGTCTCTATCAGGCTGTTGAAAAACACCCGTCTGCTTTGTTGCGCTCATCTTTCGTCATTGCGACGTACTGTAAAGTACGCCTCATTCCTCGCGATTTCGCGCGCCTTGCATCCGGATGTTTTTGACCAGCCTGGGAAAAAACTACTTTTTCAACAGCCTGCTATTCGTCGGCTCCTCCCTCTTTTATATACTCTTCATACTCCTCGCTATCCATAAGATTCTTCGCTTCATCATCGTTTACGGTTTCAAGCTCTATCATCCAGCCATCGCCATAGGGATCATGCTGCATAAGGGAGGGGTCGTCCTCAAGTTCCTCATTAACAGACACTACCTTACCGCTCAAAGGCGAATATATTTCAAAAACCACCTTTTCTGATTCAATAACGCCAAACGAATCAAACTGCTCAAGCTCATTTTCAACTTCAGGCAGCTGCACAAACAGTATCCGGTTAAAGCGCCTGTGGCCATACTCGGTAATACCAATCCGTGCGGTATGGTTCCTGTTTATTTTTACCCACTCATGGGTCTTGGTGTATTTTAAATGATCCAATATCATAATCGTGATGCTCCTCGCAGGCTGCAAAGGCTGCTGCCACTTATTAGTTATAGTGAACGACACAACAAAATAGTCATTGCCGGAAGCTGAAGCCCCGAGCGAAGCATGGGGGAACGCGGCAAGCGCAAAAGATTGCTTCGCTTCGTTCGCCATGACTCCTCTTGTGTCTGCTCACACCAGTCGTTCACTATAGTTCTTAACCAGGGTCATAGTCCCTTCATTGTTAAATTAAAAATACAATTTGCTCTTGTCAAGCAAAAAAGGTAGTGTAACAATAAATTATTATGGCGCTGCGGGACCTGAGCATGGAGACGGTACCTGAAGCAAGGTAAAAACATGCGCTCTATGCAGTACCTATCAGGTTGTTGAAAAAGTAATTTTTCCCCAGGCTGGATCACCTGCCAAAGCAGTGCGCCAACATTCATGAAGCTTTTCCAGTAAACGCTTGCGGAGCATACGCCATGGAGATTACCATAATCGGCTCAGGCACCTGTGTTCCATCGCTCAGGAGGGCGGCGCCCGCTATCATGGTTGATACCGGAGCGCACAAATTCCTCCTTGACAGCGGCCCGGGAACGCTCCGCCAGATGCTGCACGCAGGAATCACCATAAACGATATTGACACTATAGTCTACAGCCATTTTCATGCTGATCATACTGCCGATCTGGTGCCGTTTATATTTGCCTTAAAATATTCCCCGGGAGCGATACGAACAAAAAATATTTCTATTATCGGCCCTCCCGGGTTAAAGGAATTTTACCGGTGCCTGACGCTGGCGTACGGGAGATGGATTGTACCGGAGCATTTCACCATCAACTGGATTGAATCAGCCGGCGGATCAATTACGTGCGGCTCGGCCACGGTAAAGACCGCCCCCACCATGCACGCGGAAAGCAGTATGGCAACACGCATTGAACTTGAGAGCGGTCAGGCAGTGGTTTATTCAGGAGATTCTGAATACTGTGCAAACCTTGTAGAGCTTGGCCGCAACGCAGACCTGCTGATACTTGAGTGCGCGTTTCCTGAAGAAATGAAGTCCATCGGGCACCTGACGCCGTCCCTGGCCGGAAGGATTGCCCGCGAGTCCCGGTGTAAAAAGCTTCTCCTTACCCATTTTTACCCCCCCTGTGACGAAAGCGACCTCCTTACACCGCTGCGTAAAGAATTTTCGGGTGCGGTAATTCTGGCTGAAGATTTAATGAAGATCTGTATCTGATACGGGTATGGTTTATAATTATTCTCGTTAACTATAAATAACCAGCAAGAAATTAAAAGCTATAAATTACGCGGATGGCTGCTGGAAGACGCTTTTTAATCACCGGCGGGAGCGGGTTCGTAGGATGGAACCTGGTTAATTTTTTAAAAAACCGCCATGAGGTGGCTGCCGGCTTTTACCGGAATCCGGTGCAGATTGAGGGCTGCCGCTTTCTGGAAATGGATATAACCGACCGGTCACGGGTTCTTGAAGCCGTCCGCCGTATTGAGCCCGCGGTCATAATCCATGCTGCGGCCCTGTCATCTCCTGACGAATGTGAAGAAAACAGAGCGCTGACCGGCGACGTCAATATCGCGGGAACGCTCAATATGCTCGATGCCGCCCGGGAATGCAACTGCCGTATGGTCTATGTTTCAACTGATCTGGTGTTTGATGGTGAAAGCGGCAACTATTCCGAGGCATCTGCTCCCTGCCCCATAAATTACTATGGCTGGTCAAAGCTGGAAGGGGAAAAGCTCTGTATGCAATCTGCAGCAGATGCGCTGATTGTGCGCATCACCCTCCAGTACGGATGGGGTAACGGTATACGCGCCTCAGGCAGCGACTGGCTCATGAAAAATATCCGGGCAGGCAGCCAGGTACGCCTCTTTACCGACCAGTACCGGACCATGACCTATGTCATGGATACGGCACGGGGGTTAGAGCTGGCAGCGCTTAACGGCGCACCGCGGGAGATGTATCACCTCACCGGGCCGGAGCGCGTCAGCCGCTATGCTTTCGGGCGCGCCGTTGCCTCTGCATGTAAGCTTCCGCACCACCTGCTGATAAAATCGCGGATGGCAGATGTCCCGGCCCGTGCCCCGCGGCCCAGGGATGTATCACTGAACGGAAAAAAATTCTTACGCCGGTTCAGCTATCAGCCGCGCGGAATAACTGAGGGGGTTGCGGCAATGGCGCAAAGCGAATGGGTCCAGGGGGCCAAGGGTTCAAAGGTCCCGAAGAATGGGGAATGCTGATTGCGGAATGCAGAATGTTTTTTAATATTCGGCAATCTGAATTCTGCAATCCGCATTATGCTTGAACCCTGGAATCCTGGAACCCTCGAATCCTTGAATCCTGATCGTTAAGAGTAAGCTATGGGCCATGGCCACATCCTGACCGAAGCTCACCGGGCGCTGGTAAAGCGGCTTGAAGCCGGCACTGCTGCTCTTCCTGAACCGGAAGATCCGCGTGCACGCGAAGCGTGGAAGGAAATTCTTGAAATTCTCTTCACCCCTGATGAGGCTGCGCTTGCTTCACGGATGCCGGTAAAACCAGCGTCGCTTGAACAGCTGACAATCCATTTTAAAATCAGACCGGAGGAGTTAAAGGCCCGCCTTGACAAAATGTGCGATAAGGCGCTGATTGTAGACCTTATCAATCCTGAAACCGGACAGGCCGTGTATGTTCTCTCCCCTCCGGTAGTCGGCTTCGTCGAGTTCTCAATGATGCGGGCCCATGACAGCATGCCGAAAAAACAGCTTGCTGAAGCTTTTGAAGCCTATATGCACGGAGACGAAACCTTCGTCCGTGAAGTGTTTGCCGGGAAAACTACCATCGGCAGAACCCTGGTACATGAAACCGCGTTCACGGAGGAGTCGCTGCCTGAAGTTTTGGACTGGGAGCGGGCCACGGCAATTATTGAAAACGCCTCCGCCATCGCAGTCTCCCTGTGCTATTGCCGGCACAAAAGCTCCCATCTGGGCACGGCCTGTACAGCGCCCCTGGAAAACTGCCTGTCAATTAACAGCGGTGCTGATTTTGTTATCCGCCGCTCCTTCGGCCGGGCACTGGGCACGGCAGAAGCCCTGGAGATTCTCCACGCCGCGCGGGAAAACGGTCTGGTTCATATTGCTGATAATGTGGCCCAGAGCCCCGCCTACATCTGCAGCTGCTGCGGCTGCTGCTGCGGTCAGCTGCAGACGATAAACAGGTACTCACTGCCGGCAGTCACTCCCAGCGGTTTCAGCGCATCCTGCGACCGGCAGCTGTGCACCGGATGCTCCCGGTGTTCAAAGGCGTGCCCGATTGCTGCCATTGCCATGACTGCTCCCGGCCCGGAAACGCACCCCACCGACAAACCGGTCCCCGCCATTGATGCAGACCGCTGTATCGGATGCGGAATCTGTGCCCATACCTGCAGCAAGGGGGCGATGACTATGGTGCGCAGATCCCGGCAGCCCCACATTCCCCGCAACTCCCTTGAAAAAGTCATCCGCATGATGCTTGAGCGGGGCAGGCTGCCCCACCTGCTTTTTGATCAAAGCATGGGCCGCTCAAGCTATTTTTTAAACCGCTTAATTGCCGCCCTCTGCGCTCTTCCGCCGATTGAGAAAATGCTTGCCAGCGAGCAGCTGCAATCACGGTTTGTGCGCTTTGTTCTTTCCCGCGTTCAAAATCCCGCTGGCTATGGAAACAAGCATGGAACGCATGCCAGCCGCTAATTTCTCGCTGCGTTTAAAACGCCTGCTTGACCGCCTCGCTGAAAACCGGGCGCTGCTGGTGATCCTGCTTCTGGCCCTGAGTGTCCGGCTCTGGTGCATCGCATTCGGACTTCCCGACATAGAGCATGGCGATGAAAGCGAAGTGGTGAACCATGCGGTCCGCTTTGGCAGCGGTGATCTGAACCCTCACCGGTTTCAGTACGGGTCCCTGTTTCAGTATCTGCTGTTTATTTTCTACAGCCTCTATTTTCTTATCTCGTATGCGGCCGGCACCGCTGCCTCGGTGCACCGGTTTGCCGTTAATTTTGTGCAGGACCCCACGGTGTTCTACCTGATTGCGCGCAGCCTGTCTGCGGTCCTGGGCACCGCCACCGTAGCATTGACCTATCTCATGGGCAAAGCCCTGAAAAACAGAGAAACCGGGCTTGCCGCCGCCCTGTTCCTGGCCGTAAGCTTCAACCATGCGGTCCATTCCCATTACTGCACGGTGGATATAGCGGTAACCTTTCTTTTTTCCGCATCTGCATACGCAAGCCTTCGGATCTTTCAGCAGGATGGTTTCAGGCCGTACGCAGCAGCGGGATTGCTGGCCGGTCTTGCGTTGGCAACAAAATTTAACGGGATTATTGCTGCAGTCACGCTGCTTGCCGCGCATTTCCTGAAACAGGGCAGCGGGCATTTTTACCGCAGGTGTGCCAGCAAAAAACTTTGGGCCGGCATTGCCGCCATCTTTTTTGGCCACGTTGTCGCCTGCCCGTTTTTCTATTTTGATCTGAACACGGCACTCTCCGAAGTTGCTGAGCTTAAAGCCTTTCATGCTGCGACCGGCCTTACGCTGTTCACGTATCTGCAGGGCTTTATCAAAGAGTACTGGGGAATACCCCTGGGCGCTATCTGCCTGCTTGGGTTTCTCCGGTCTGCGGCAACGCGCAGCCGGGAGCGACTGACCCTGTTTGTTACTGCGGCGGCAGTGCTCTTATTTGCTGCGCAATATAAATATGCGGAAGCAAAATATATAGTATATTCCTTTCCGGTCTTTGCCGTGCTTGGGGGTTTGTTTTTTATCGAGTGCTGCGGCCGCCTGAACCGGGTATATGCTGCAGCAATTATGCTCGTACTGCTTATTCATCCCCTGTACATGATCTGCGCATGGGACTACGAGCACGCACAAAAAAGTATCAACCATGAGGCCCGGGAATGGATCGAGGCCAGCATAAAAACGAACTCCAAGATCCTGCTCGACAACATCGGCAATGAAGGGCCCAAGCTGGAAAATGCGCCCGATCAATTGCAGGAGCAGTATCAGCGGGCGCTGCAGCACAAATTACTCAAAGCTGATTATCTGAAATTAAAGCTGGAAACAAAGCCGAAAATCTATTATAGAGTTTACCAGGTGGATAGCGCTGACGGATCGCGCCGGGATGACTATCTCGCCTATCGTCTCTGGCAGGATACCGAAGAGATAGGCCGCCCGCCGGGCTATTACCGGGAAAAAGGATTTGATTATATTATGGTAACGGACAGATATTTCTCTCAGATGGCAAGGGGGTTTAACCTCATCAAGGAATTTAAACGGGGAACGAAGGGTATAAGAATCTACAAAATAAGCTGATTGCGGTCAGCCTAGAACTCAAGGAGTGCACTATGAAAAAATATGCCATCATTTTTACCGTATGTTTCTTTGCCGCGGCATGCGGCTCAAAAGCGGAAAAAGCTCCTGATGTAAAAGAAGCCCCGCAGAGCGCCGCAGCTCCCGCAGCCCCCGCCGCGTACAGCGGAAAAGTGCTGAGCACCAGGGATGCTTCAAATTATACCTATCTGGAAATACAGGGCAAGGGCGCGGCATTCTGGGCAGCAATACCGCACAGTGCGGTGAAACAGGGCGATACGGTTGAACTCCTCAGTCCCGCCGTCATGAATAATTTTGAGGCTAAAGTCCTGGGAAGGAAATTTGACACCATCATTTTTGCCGGCGGCGTTTTGATAAATGGCAAGCAGCCGGAAGCAGCTGCAGGCAAGCCTCAGGCAGCAGCGGAAAACCAGAAGCAGCAGGAAATGCCTGTTGATGCCGGCTCCCACATGAAAGCTGCCAGCGCAGCTGATGCCTCTGACGTGAAGCAGGCTGCGGGTGGTGTGACCATTGCCGAGATCCTTGCAAAGCCCGCCTCCTTTAAGGATAAAAAAATAGTGCTGCAGGCCAAAGTTGTTAAATTTCTGCCCGAGATCATGAAAAAAAACTGGCTACACCTGAAAGATGCCTCGGTAGCGGATAAGGATATCGTGGCAACCAGCGCGGGACAATTTAAGGTCGGGGATGTGGTCCTGATTGAAGGAACGGTTAAAACCAATCAGGATTTCGGCTTCGGCTATAAGTACGATGTGCTGATAGAAGAAGTAAAAATAAAGTAGCTGCCG
>JAPLIX010000448.1:35378-36879 GCA_026388865.1 Pseudomonadota bacterium
AGTACTATCTTCCCGGGCGAATGAGAGGACGCCTCCCATATCCTTTACCAGCCGGTAGGCCAGCGGCAGACCGATGCTTTCGCCGCCTTCCTCAAACGGCAGGAACAGCAGCTCCGGGTCTTTAGGTGTTTGTTCTGCTGCCGGGCTCCTGAATTCAATGTACAGGTTCTGGCCGTCGGAAAAAGTTTTAACGGCAAGCGCATCCCCTGCCTGCATGGTGTCAATGCCGCTCTGCATGATATTGAGAAACACCTGCATCAGAATATCCGGGTCCGAGTAAATAAACGGCATGTCCTGCTCAAGCTGCAGCTGGCTGTGCATACTCCTGCCGGCAATCTCCGGGGCAAGAAGATTAACTCCCTCCGCCACGATGTCATTAATGTTACACGGTGCGGGGCTGACCGTAACCGGCTGCAGGTAATTGGTTATCCGGTCAAGTATCTTTTCCAGGCGCAGTGTCTCCCGCAGTATGATCTGGCTTTCGGTCAATTCCGGATTTTTTTTATAGAGCCGCCGGGCAAAGCCGCCGATTGCCGCCAGCGGGTTGCGTATCTCGTGGGCGACTTCTGCCGCAATGACGCCCAGGGTCTTAAGCTTTTCCCTCTGCACCAGCGTCTTCTGGGCCGCCTCAAGCGCGAGCGTGCGCGCTTTCACCAGTTCTTCGAGATGGTCCCGATGCTTCTGCAGTTCATCCATTGCCAGCCGGTGGGCGGTGATGTCAGTAATAAACCCCTCCAGTGCCGGCATCCCTCCGGCAGGAGACGGCACCTGCCGGCCCTGCTCCCAGACCCATTTTACCGCACCGCCGGCAGTTATAATCCTATAGGTGAGCTGAAACGGCCGGTTCTCCTGCAGCGCTTCCTGCACCTGGCTCCAGACCATTTTTTGATCATCCGGATGTATGAGCTGCGCATAGGAAATTCTGCTGTTATTGATCAGGTCATGCGCATGATATCCGGTGAGCACAGAGCAGCCCTCGCTCACGAACTCCATGGTCCAGTCGCGGTCGTTGCGGCAGCGATAGGCAAGGCCCGGCAGATTGCTGAGCAGGGTCGCAAGGGTGCGCTGGCTTTCTTTGAGTTCCTCCTGGGAGCGCCGAATGGCCGCCATGTCGCGGTCAACAAGCCAGTACAGTATCAGAGCCGTAACCGAGAGAAAGAACCACCCTTCGAATAAATCCAGGATGGCGTGCGCAGTCTGGTCATTGAACAAGAACGCGAGACCCCGGTGAACAAAACTGATCCACAGCCCGCCAATCAGCATGTAGGCTGCAGCAATCTTTATCGGGCTAGTCAGCCACGCAGATGCTTTTTTCTTTGCCGGCTCTGTTTTCATGCCTATGGCCCTGGTAAATATTCAAGTTGGAACTCGGGAACTCTTGATGGGGAAAAATAAAATTTTCCTGATTTCCAGATTTCCAGATTTTAAATTTCCGGCAGCGGCTCCCGCCGCTTAACCCATTCTGCGGGAAGCCCGTTCGCGGACAGGGAAACGATGCCGC
>JAPLIX010000448.1:36889-45901 GCA_026388865.1 Pseudomonadota bacterium
TGATAGGGGGCGCTCCACAGGCAAAAGGGTACGGTATCCTGGGCGGACACGCGCCTGCCGGTTCCCGACCGCAGCACTGCTTCATCCCGGTTATCGCCTGCTATATCAAGGGCTGCTTCAATACCGGTCCGGGTTTCTCCATGGGGGACAAACAAGAGCGTTTCCTTGATAAAATCCCGCCCCAAAGGATGGTTGGGGATCGCCGCAATCGCAGCCGCCGCTGCCACTGCCATGGCGCCTGCCTGTCCTTCCGGATGGGCGTGCGTTATGACCGCTGAGAGCTGCGCCTCCTGCACCGCGCGCTCCGGGTCCCCGCTGAAAAACCCGCCAAGGGGGGCAGCGCGCATGGCAGCACCATTGCCGTAGGAGCCGCTGCCAAACAGAGCTGGTGCCGATATTTTCCAGTAGTCCCCCCGATACATCCTGGCGAGAAGCTTTTGTGCTCCACCGCCATAGCCCCGGTCCGGCTCCTGCATGAAGCGCTCCGCAAACAGGCAGGCCAGCGCATCCTGGTGTATCCTGCCGTAGCTTCTTAACACCTCCACCACGGAGAGCGCCATGTGCGTGTCATCGGTCCAGCGCCATGGTCCCGGGGGAAGTTCCCGGTTTTCAATCATGTGCGCGGGAGCTGAGAAAAAGCATTGCCCGAATGCATCTCCGACAGACAGGCCGTTGAGGCTTTGCAGCGCTTTATCTACTGCTGATATCATAGGCTGAAACAATGATGCAAAATATCATGCACCGTTATAGCGGGCCGCTGACTACAGCGATACCGACGCCAGGCCCCATTGTGCCGCCTGTTTCCGGTCAGATATTTCCCAAACCCGTTGGTGCAGCTCTTCCATGCAGCGCGGATCATACAGGAGCTCTTTCTTCTCTCTCACTCTCAGGCTGCCGGGGCCCATTGCCAGCGCCTGCTCCTGCAGCTCCCTGCGGTGAGCTGCTATTGATTGCGAAACCTTTCTCCCGGTGCGCAGCAGGCAGCGGTGCAGCTTGTTGACCTGAGGATCAACCACCGCCCGCGCAAATCCCGCCTCATCGGGGAGGGGAAGAACTTTGCGGCGCGCCTGCTGCTGTTCCAGGTCATTGTTCAGAAACTTTAGCTCCCGGGGCAAGGCAGTTTCCTCGGGGATGACAAACAGGCCCAGCCGGCGAAATATACGGCCCAGGCTGGCGCGGCTGGACCATACGGAGAGCGGGATGGAGAGGAGCAGCGGGATAAAAATCGGCGTATTCCACCAGAAAAAAGACCTGTTTACGAGAAACAGCACTGCCGCCCAGACAAAGGCAAACGCTGTCCCGGCTCCGTGCAGCCGCAGTGCTTCACCCCAGGAGGTACCCAAATCGCTTCGCTGCTGGCCTCCCCATCCGACCTGCTGCCCCATGAGCGTTACGAAGACAAACTTACTGTGAAACAGCATGCGGATGGGCGCAAACAGCGTGGAGAAGATAACTTCCACGAGAACGCTTGCCAGCAGCCCCGCGGCGGCGCCGAATTCGCGCGCCCTGCCCTTGATCAGGATCACCAGCGCGCTCAGCAGTTTGGGCAGGAACAGGATTATCGCGGTGGTGGCAAGAAGTGTCAGTGCCCACTGGGGATGCCACACCGGCCATTCAGGGAAGAGGCTGCGGCCCTGCGGGAAGTAGACCGGCTCGCGCACCACTTCATAAATTGCCTCTGCTGTGCTCAGGCTGAGAAACAGAAACCAGAGCAGAGCCGATACATAGGCCATGGCGCCGTGCAGAAACAGCGCGCGGTGGGCAGGGAAAAGTCCCTCGGCAAACAAGAGCCGCATGTGCTGCATGTTGCCCTGGCACCAGCGCCGGTCACGCTTCAGCTCTTCAAGCAGCGTCGGCGGCACCTCCTCATAGCTTCCCCCGAGGTCATATGCCAGCCATACTTCATAACCGGCTTTTCTCATGAATGCCGCCTCGACAAAATCGTGGCTCATGATTTCACCGCCCAGGGGCGGCTTGCCCGGCAGCTGGGGCAGGCCGCAGTGCGCCATAAACGGCGCCACGCGCAAAATGGCATTATGCCCCCAGAAATGGGAGTCACCAAGCTGGGTAAAGTGGAGCCCTGCCACAAACATCGGTCCGTACACATGGTTGGAAAACTGCTGCACGCGGGCAATAAGGCTCTCCTTGTTGGCGGCCAGGGGAGAGGTCTGCAGGATGCCCACGCGCGGGTTCTTCTCCATCATCTGCACCATGCGCGCCAGGCTTTGCCCGGCCATCACGCTATCCGCATCAAAAACAATCATGTAGCGGTAATTGCGACCCCAGCGGCGGCAGAAATCAGCGATGTTGCCGCTCTTGCGCTTGATGTTCACCCGGCGGTGCCGGTAAAAAATACGGCCAAACGCGGACAGCTCCTTACACGTCTCGTACCAGGCGATTTCTTCAGCCACCCAGAGATCAGGATTGCTGGTATCGCTCAGGATAAAAAAATCAAAGGCGCCCAGCTTGCCGGTCGCTTCCAGGGACTTATAGGTCGCCTTCAATCCCGCACATACGCGGGCAATATCCTCGTTGCACACCGGGACCAGGATGGCGGTGCGCGTGTCAGGGGCAAATTCATGGTCATGGTCCGCCACGCTGCTGGTGATGGCAAATCGGTCATAGCGCCGCAGCAGCGTATAGAGCCCGGCAATTGACTCCCAGAAGCCGATGGAAATCCAGGCAAACAGGGCGGCAAAAACAATAACGATGGTAAGTTCCATCGCCGTTGCGCCCTTGTGCGGCAGCACATCAGCCATGTAGGAGCTGGCAATGAGCGTCGTGACAAAAATCAGGGCGATCATGAGAAGGCGTCGGCGCCGCGCTGTTTTCTCCCAGGGCTGTTTAGAAACTTTGTTCATGAATTACCGCGCTGATTAAAATAAACGATAAATTTCAAATTCCAAATGTACAGAATAATTATAAAGAATTCTATGACGCTAATTATTGGAATTTGGTCATTTGGCATTGATTTGAAATTTTGATTTTGGATTTTGAATTTAATGCGTGGACTATTATTGTCCTACTTCTTCCTCAGAATGCGCTTTTTAAAAAACGTCCACCACGGCTGGCGGTCAATCTCAACCGTCACCATTGGACCGCGGTTCAGCGGCGGCATGGAAGCAACCTGAATGGTATTCCCGACTGGTAACGCATGCAGTGCGCGCATGGCGTTCTTGACGGGATGTTCGCCGGAGGGTCTCTGCTCTGCCCGCCTGATGGCTTCCGTGGCAAGTTCAGCTGCCTGCTGCCGGGGAATCTGGAGCAGCTCAAGGTACAGCATAAGACGATCGTGTGCCAGCTGCCATGCCCTGCCGGTATCAGCCTCAGGCCGGTTGCTTCCCCGCTGAGAAGAGTGCTCGCTGTTTTCTGCTGAAAAGGTATCCCCTGGTTTTTGCATAGCGGTAATTCAGCCTAAGGCAGAAAAGTGTAACTCCAGGTTTCTGTTAAGATATTTTTCCCCTCTTTCAGGTAGGCACGGAGCTCCAGCGGCGGCCGCTTCTGCGACAGCATGAGATCCATACCCTGGTCTTCGGGCCTAATTTGAAAAACAAGCCGCCAGCCGCCGGTGAACTTGTTTTTATAGACCTGCTGTTCGATGAGCTTTGCTTTGCTGTCAACGCTGACAACCGCGGTAACCGGCTGGTCCGGCGCAAGCTTTTCCAGCCTGCCGCCGGCAAAATCAACGATGAACTTCTTCGTCTGATCATCTTTGCCTTTGGCGCTGCGCGTGGCAATAACCCGGCCGGCCGGCGGCCGTGATTTCTCCGGGGAATGCCAGCTCATGGTATAGGAAAATGAAAACGGCTTGCCGAGGTCCGGCAGTTTCTCCGGAACCCAGAAGGTAAAAATATTATCATTCAGCTCGCTGCTGGTTGGTATCTGGATAAGTTCAAGATGCCCCTCTCCCCACTTTCCGCGCGGGGTAATCCATGCGCTGGGCTTGCTTTCATAGTGTGCTTCAAGATCCTGATATGAATTGAAATCTCCATTACGCTGCATGAGCCCAAACCCGACCGGGTCTGACGCTTTAAATGAATTAACAAGAAGTATGCGCGGGTTAACCAGCGGGCGCCATAACCATTCACCACTATTGAACGCTATCAGCAGGCCGTCCGTATCATGAACTTCCGGCCTGAAATCATCCACCTGCCGCTGGCTGGTATTCTCCCCGTAAAAAAACATGCTGGTGAGTGGCGCGATACCGAGCTTCTGAACATTCTTCCGTCTGAAAACCGTTCCCATGACATCTATTGCTGTTTCTTTCCCGGGCTTGAAAACAAATTGATACGCGCCGGTCACGCTGGGACTGTCAAGGAGCGCATAGACGGTAATCCGGGGAGACTCTTCAATGGGTTTCACGATCCAGAATTCCCTGAAGTAAAGGAATTCTTCACCGGTGCTGAGTGCCGTATCAAGAGCAAGCCCGCGTGCAGAGAGGCCATAGTTCTGATTTTTAGCCACTGCGCGGAAGTTGCTGGCACCGAGAAACACGGCAACCTCATCATAATATTTTCTGGTATTAAGCTGGCAATGCAGCCTGAACCCGGCAAAGCCGAGGCTGGCAGGCACCTTGTCCTTGAAACTGTTTTTGCCATAGTCAAACAGGTCGCGGGAAAAAGCAACCGGCTTCACGTCTCCGAAATCAACAATATTAATTTTCACCAGCCGATCATAATAGAGCCCCGGATGAAAAAACTGCACCTGAAAGGGAAGCCCCTCCGTGCGCCACAGCGCCTGTTCCGGTTTGAAACGTATATCGCGCCATGCATCATAATCAAGCTTCAGGAGGAAATCCGGCACCTGCCCGGCCTGGTTCTGGTATGGCTGCGCGGCAAGCTGTCCGGCTTGATCAATTACCTTTTGATAGGAAAATGAATCCGCTGCTTCTGCACGGGGTATCAGGATGCATACTAAAAGAGCTGCCAGGCTCCATACCTGCAAACCTCGCCGCGAATACCAAGGTAAAAAACCGCCGGCATAATCCATACAACCATTCTCCATCAGTGTTTAACAACCAAAGAATAAATACACGCAACTGCAACGCAATTTATAACATTTATCTTAAATCTCTCCGGCAGTCAAGATACTTGGATACCAGGACTTTCCTCAAATTTTATAGTGCTGTCATTACTAGAGCGCAGGGGGGTTTTTTAGCCACAATCCCGAAACCCTTCGGGCTTCGGGACGAATTCTCTCCTGCCAGACCCCATTGCATTTCCCTGCGTCGAAGGCTCTGGAATCCCGAAAGCGTTCGGGACTCGTGTTGCTCGACAACGGCAAAGAGTTTGCGGAGCATGAAACCATCGCATCAGAACTGAAGGCGGACATCTACTTCGCACATCCCTACCATTCCTGGGAGCGGGGGCTGAACGAGAACAGCAACGGGTTGCTACGGCAGTATTTCCCCAAGGGTATGGAATTGACTGCTGTTACCGATAAACAAGTGCAATGGGCGGTAGATCGACTCAATCACCGGCCACGCAAAGTGCTTGCATTTAGAACCCCGCGTGAGGTATTCTTCGGGGTGGAAATGCGCTACACCAAACCACCATTAGTTGTTGCACTTCGAGCTTGAATCCGCGATTGCTCTTATGTTTCAGATTACTTTTTTACTGCGACGTTATCAGTAACGGAGGTTATATGTCTCGGCCTTCAAAAGCAGCCGCTGCTTCTTTCAGCATCAGACCGTACATGTTTGCCGCTGCTGTGGTGTGGACCGTGTATAACTGGGCGTTCGCTATGTTTGCGCTGAAGCAGCTGCTGAACGAGTTTCCTGCAGCAGCAAACAGAATCTTGCTGCTGATCCTCGCCGGCCAGTGCTTGCTGTGGCTGCTCGGTATGGGCGGCATAGGGCTGGTTTCCCGTGTGATTAAAAGGCGCTTTGCAGAGCAGAGAAAATCCGAGGCCGCCCTGCAGGAAAGTGAAGAGAAATTCCGGACCATTATTGAGCAGTCCACCGATGGCGTTATTCTGCTGGACGAGCAGGGTGTCATCATCGAGTGGAACCAGGCGCAGGAGCAATTAACCGGGCTGGCGCGCGAGCAGGCTTTAGGAAAGCCGTTCTGGGAAATCCAGCTGCAGTTTGCTGAAATGGAGATGGAAACTCCTGAACAGCATGAGCATCTTAAGCGGGTAATCCTTGACGCCATTGCTTCAGGCACGTCACCATACTTTGGCCGAGCGATGCAGGGCGTGGTGCGGCAGAAAAACGGCAGGCAAAAAATAATTCAGAAAACTTTTTTCCCGATTAAAACCGGCCGGGGAATACGCCTCGGGTCAACAATACGCGATGTTACCGAACAGAAGCAATCAGAGGATGCG
This sequence comes from Pseudomonadota bacterium, assembly GCA_026388865.1. Taxonomy (GTDB): domain Bacteria; phylum Desulfobacterota; class WTBG01; order CAIYCZ01; family CAIYCZ01; genus JAPLIX01. Next base: position 43,214 of record JAPLIX010000448.1, read on the forward strand.
TTGAAGCAGAGCGAGGAACGGCTCCGGTCCTTCATGGAGCGGGCAAATGACGCCATATTCATCTGTGACAGCAGAGGCCTCATCCTGTTCTGGAACCGGAAAGCTGAGGAGTTCTATGGTTATACAGCGGACGAAATACTGGGAAAACCGAACTCCATAATAGTGCCGCAGCGTTTTAGAGCCGAGGGTATCGGCGAGCACAAGGATGGCCATGAATTCAACCTGGAAGCTTCTACCGCAATCCTGCATCAGGGTAATGAAAAACTGGCAGTTGTCATCACCCGTGACATAACTGAGCGCAAGCGGTATGAATCTGAATTGCGGGAAGCAAAAGAACAGCTGGATAAATTTCTGGAAAACTCCATTGACCCAATTATTATTGCTGATGGCACAGGACATGTCGTCAACCCGAACAAAGCATTTCTTGACATGATTGGGTATACAGAAGAGGAGGTCCTGGGGAAACCATTGTATAGCCTGTCTGTTACTGAAACAGGGGTCTATGAATCTACTACCGGGGAACAAGTCACGATTAGCGAGGATTTTTTCAAAGAGAATATAAGCTGGATTGAACAGCTTATCGAAAAGGGGGGAATATCCGGTTGGCAATCCTATTATATGCATAAATCTCATACGGTTGTGCCGATCACACAAAATATTATAGAGATTGGTAACAATCGTGGCGAGGCAATTGGTTCATTCTCTATAATACGGGACTTAACAGAACAGCGGAAAGCAGAAGCTGAACTGCGCGTGAGCGAAGAACGCTCCAGGGCAATTGCCGAGTCATCAATAGATGCGATTATAACCGCCGACACCCAGAGCAAAGTAACGTTCTGCAATCCGGCGGCGGAAAGGATGTTTGGCTACAGCGCAGAAGAGCTTATCGGGCAGCCGGGAAACATGCTGGTTGCTGAGCGCTTCAGAGATCAGGACCGAGCCGGCTATCAGCATGTTGCGCAAGAAAACAGGTCTCGCCTGGCCGGCAGTCCCGTAGAAGCCTGTGGCCTGAAAAAAGACAACCAGGAATTCCCGATTGAAGTATCAGTCATCACCTATAAAATTGATGACAAGCTATACTTTACCTCTACCATTCATGATATTACCGAGCGCAAAAAGATGGAAGAGCAGATTCGTCAGAGCCAGAAGATGGAAGCTATCGGCACCCTCGCCGGCGGCATTGCCCACGACTTCAACAACATCCTGGCGGCGATTATCGGCTTCACCGAGATGTCGGTGCAGAAACTGGAAGAAAACACCTCCCTCAGGCGCAACCTGGAGCAGGTGCTCAAATCCTCATACCGGGCGCGGGACCTGGTAAAACAGATTCTCACCTTCAGCAGGAAAAGCTTCGAGGAGCGCAAGCCGGTTGAAATCAGCCCCATTATCAAGGAGGCTTTAAAACTGCTGCGCGCTTCTATCCCGACAACGATAGACATCAAGGTAAATATAAACGGCACGGCAGGGATGGTCAATGCAGACCCAACGCAAATACATCAGGTGTTAATGAATCTGTGCACCAATGCGGCTCATGCAATGAGCGATACGGGGGGCGTGCTTGATATTTCACTGTGTCCGGTTTTTCTTGATGCCCGCGAGATCACGTCATATCCTGAACTGCAGCCGGGCGCATACCTGCAATTAACAATACGTGACAGCGGCGCCGGCATTGACCCCGCTATCATTGACCGTATATTTGAACCGTTCTTTACCACCAAGGAAGTCGGGCAGGGCACTGGTATGGGGCTTGCCGTAGTACACGGGATAGTTAAAAGCCATGGGGGAGCAATAACCGTTAACAGCAAACCGGGCAAAGGAACCACGTTTCAGATACTGCTGCCGAAGGTTGAAGAAAAAAAAGAAGAAACAAAAGACGAAATAACCACCATTCCAAAAGGTACTGAATGCATTCTGTATATTGATGATGAAGATGCCTTGGTTGATTTGGGGCAGGAGATGCTTGAGTCGCTGGGCTATAGAGTTACAGCAAAAAATAACAGCGTGGAAGCGCTTGCAGCATTTAAAACAGACCCGCATGGCTTTGATATTGTCATCACCGACCAGACCATGCCGGCCATGACCGGGTTTGATCTGACAAAACAGATTATGCATATCCGGCCGGACATTCCGGTGATTCTCTGCACCGGGCATAGCGACCAGGTAACACGGGAGATGGCACGGGATGCGGGAATCAGGGAATTTGTCATGAAGCCGATGACTATCCAGACACTGGCAGAAACCGTGCGCAGCGCGCTGGACAGCCGGCCGTCGTGATGTGCTGCCTGCCACTTTTTATTTAGCAGGTTGTTGAAAAGTAGTTTTTCCCAGGCTGGTCAAAAACATGCAGATGTAAGGCGCGAGAAATCGTGAGGAATGAGGCGTACTTTCCAGTACGCTGCAATGACGAAGGATGAGCGCAACGAAGCAGATGGGTGTTTTTCAACAGCCTGTTAGACAAACAGCAGCGGCAATTGGTCTGCAACCAGAAAACCTTTTTTCGTCGGCACAACCCGCGTGCCTATAATCTTCACGTAATCATCTTTCAGTAATTGCGGCAGCACCATGTCAGTAATATGGCTGCTGCGTACCCGCGCAAGATCAATTCCGTCCCGTGTTCTCAGGCCCAGATAGAGAGACTCAAGCGCGAATTGCTCTGCGGATAACTGTTCCGAGCCCTCGACCGGCGCC
>JAPLIX010000172.1 GCA_026388865.1 Pseudomonadota bacterium
ATCAAGGCACATCGGTTGTCCTTTGGCTATGGTTTTTCTTCGCACATAAACTATACCAAAGTACATATATCCCGATGTGCTTTTCTTTACCTTTTTCCTATACCCTTTACCCCTGTTTCAACTTAAACACGAAAGAAGCTTAATTTTCTTGCATACTGAGTAAAACAAGGCTTCTCAGATTGTCTTATAACGCGTTATTTTTTATAAATTGAGGGGTAAAACCCCTTCGAAAATTAAGGATAAAAACAACTTTTTATAATTGTGACACAGCCTCAAAGGCGAGGGGTTTCCACCATCCCCGAAGGGGACACTAAAAACTTGACTTGCTCTTTGCCGATTCTTCGTGATGTTCTGTGGTGCAGAAGTTGCGAGTTACCTTCATGCACTGTTTTTGTTACCCAAGGTATAAGACCAGAATAGTTATGTAATACCGGCAATAAGCGGCATCCCTGTCTCATGAAAAGTAATTCCATGGTACCTGATAATTTTTGTAAACTTTAATACCGGGATACCGATGAAGACAAGCGGGGGAACCTCAAAAGATAAGAGTAACAAAATTACAAAAGGCGGTGAGGTTTAATGCAAAATCCAATATTAAAAGAAAACAATCGATCCTGGCAGAGGTTTAATGTGCTTCTGAAGGCCAAGTATTTCCTGGATGATTTCAGCTGGTACCGGGAGGGCGTTATTATCGACATAAGCAGACAGGGTGTATCTATAAACCTGCCGATTGAAGAAAAAGTAGTACTGGGTAATAGTATTATTCTGGAGGTAATTACCAAACAATTAGAAAGCATTACCATGAAAGGAGAAATTGTATGGATCAAGCAATTTGAAAAGGCCTTTCTTGTTGGCGTCCGGTTCAAGAAGCTGCTTGATTTTCAACTGCTGGGGAAATTACATTAAAATCCGTCTTTTTGCTATTAAATAGCTGCCAGTTAATCTCTGCACCTTTTACCTATCCTGTTAAAAAATTCTTTCTATATTCATCAAGGTTGTTTAATATTATTTGTTATCGATCAGTTGCTTTACTAACTAATCCCTCAATGAATGAAACATAGCGATTGTAATGCACCATGGGTAGCGCATGAAAGCTCTTGTCTTTGATGGTAATCTACAACTGCTCCACGACCTCCCCCTTCCCGTGAGGGCTGCAGGTGAAGCGCTCATTAAAATTTGCATGGCGGGCATCTGTCAGACTGATCTTGAAATAACCAGAGGTTATATGACATTTCATGGCACCCTTGGCCATGAATTTGTCGGCGTTGTCGTGGAGTCAGACGACCCGTTTTTAATAGGGAAAAGGGTGGTGGGCGAGATTAACTGTGTCTGTGGCTCCTGTGCGAGCTGTATCTCGGGAAGGTATCGCCACTGTACCCGCAGAACCGTGCTGGGGATTGCCGGGAAAGACGGCGCCTTTGCTGAATACCTGGTCCTGCCTGAAAAGAACCTCCACCTGGTGCCTGACACTATCAGCAATGAAGAAGCAGTCTTTGTTGAACCGCTTGCTGCATGCTATAGAATCCTCGAGCAAGTCACCCTGCAAAAAGAGCATACGGTGCTGGTCCTGGGCGATGGGAGACTGGGGCTCCTGTGTGCCCAGGTTTTAAAAACAGCTCAATGCCAGGTGACACTTATGGGTAAGCACCGGGAAAAGCTTTACCTGTTAGATGGGATGGGAATTATCTCCGGATTGATACATGAAGCGACCGGGGAACTCTTCGATATGGTGGCGGACTGCACGGGTTCACCGGAGGGGCTTCCGTTTGCCTTACAGGTTATTAAACCTCAGGGAATTATTGTCGTCAAGACAACGATTGCCTCACCCCGCGACCTTGACCTGAACAGCATGGTTATCAATGAAATTCAGATCCAGGGTTCCCGCTGCGGACCGTTTCCACCTGCAATTCAGGCCCTGGAGAAAAGACAGATCAGGGTATCCCCCCTTATCTCGCAAATCTTTGCCTTTAAAGATGCCGTGGCAGGATTTCATGCAGCAATGCAAAAGGGAGCTCTCAAGATACTGCTGCACATGTAATTTTAATTGACATGACTGCTGTTTTAGCCAATAAATATATTAACATGATTCTAAACAAACGTACCCGGCATATGGTTGGAGCATTAAAAAACCTCATAGCACTTTCACTGGCAATGGGTCTGCTTGCTTTATGCAACGGGCCGGCTTGCGCTGCAAAAGAACCTGAAAATCACTCGGCTGAGGAAGTGATTGAAGGCACGGTTAAGTTTTCAGAAGGGCTCATAAGCGTGCAGGCACGGGACTCGCGGCCAGAAGCGCTCATGAAGGAATTGGGGGAAAAGTGTTCAATTAAAATCGTCCTCTACGGAGATGTTTTCACCGATGCTCCCGTGAGCATCCAGTTCCATCAGGTTCCGGTCCGCCAGGGAATAGAGCGTATACTGAGAACGGCAAGAATTAAAAACTACCTCACCCATTTTGGTGAGACCGATGAAAACCGTGAGCGGATTGTGCAGCTTGATCTTATTGGCAAAAAAGGCGGGCAACGGGAATTGACCAGCGGATCTTTTCCACAGCTGAAAAAACAGCTCGCTGAGCAGATTAAAGCAAATACCGAGAATACTCAGCCTAAAGTTGTGCCGCCGCAGATGGGCAAAGATGCTGCAGAACGGATGCAGCAGAATTTCCTGAATATGATGGATCAGATTCTGGAGCAGAAGTTTGAAAAAGGGGAAGAGCCCGATCCGGCGGCGATACTGCAGCTGTTCAATGATATGGTCCCTCCGGAGATGAGGGATAAAATTCCCCCGGAAGTTCTGGAGCAGATGGAAAAGCTGAAAGAGTGAGGCTCCCGGCCTGCGGTGCGAGACCTTACCTGAATAGTTGAGATTGAATATTACATACAGCAGCAGGAAAGTAGTTTAAATTCAATCTTACAATAGTGCGACTTCTTAAAATATTCATCAATAGCTAACGCAGCAGTAGGCTTGTGCTTATAAACAGTAAGCATGAATTTTGACCATTAAGATGAGAGCACTATATATAGCAGAAGTAGTGACTTGAAATAAACAAATCAAAATCAAGGTTAATAGCCGCATGCGTGAGTTTACAGTAAGTAAATTTCTTGCTATTATCGTTTGTAAGCTGCACTTCCGGGATTACAACCTCTGGCTCGTTGTTTACATTTTTAATGAATCATTGTTACAACAACATTTTGCCGCATACCTTCCTCCCTAACATTTCATAAAAAATTTCCAACTCACTGTAATCATCTTTTAAAATTGATTAAAAACTAAATAACATTTCGCCAGTAAATATAATTGACGGCAATAATATAAGAGGCGTATAATGATATAAATTTTATGGTCAAATTTTGTTTGAATAAAAAACAAAGGCAGAATTAGAGGAGGGCTAAACTCATGAGTTCTGCGATTGGTTTTAAGATATAATAACCGCTTATAGGTTCTACTGTTTAGAACTGTAGGCGGTTTTTTTACTTAACGCAATTAGAGAGAATTATTATAAAGGGAAAAACATGAAGAACAAACGCCTTTTACTTTTTATATCACTTATCCTGTTTCTTTACCCGGTTATTGCCTCAGGTGACTGGGCGTGGCAGAATCCTTTGCCTCAAGGAAATACTCTCTATGGCGTCTGGGGGAGTTCAGGCAGTGATGTGTTTGCTGTGGGTGCTTTTGGAACCATTCTTCATTACAACGGCAGTACATGGTCATCCATGAACAGTGGGACGACACAGTATCTCCGAGGTGTTTGGGGAAGTTCCGGGACTGATGTATTTGCTGTGGGCGATCAAGGGACTATCTTGCACTATGATGGAAGTACCTGGTTATCCATGAACAGTGGAACGATATATTATCTCACTAGCGTCTGGGGGAGTTCCGGGAATGATGTATTTGCTGTAGGTATTGGCATCATCCTGCACTACGACGGCAGCACTTGGTCTGCCATGCCTGGTCGATTATTTTATCCTCTCTGTGGCGTCTGGGGCAGTTCCAGTAGTGATGTGTTTGCAGTGGGGTGGACTGAGGACGGTTATAAGACTGGTATTTGTGATGGCTTCACCCTACACTACGATGGCATCGCCTGGTCTTCCATGCCCAACCCTTTAAACGATATTTCTATTGGTGTCCTGCTTGTAGGAGTCTGGGGGAGTTCAGTGATGTGTTTGCGGTAAAATCATCTGGCGCAATCTCCCACTACAACGGTAGCACCTGGTCTGCTATGACAAGTGGGACGACAAAGGCTCTCTATGGAGTCTGGGGCAGTTCTGGCAGTGATGTGTTTGCCGTGGGTGACTATGGAACAATCCTGCACTACAACGGAAGCACGTGGTCTTCCTTAAGCAGTGTGAGTGGGACGACATTCTCTCTCTATGGCGTCTGGGGGAGTTCTGGCAGTGATGTGTTTGCCGTAGCTGCTTCTGGTTCTGGTGGCGCCATCAGCCACTATAACGGGAGCACCTGGTCTTCCATGGCCAGTGAGCCTCTCTATGGCGTCTGGGGGAGTTCAGGCAGTGATGTGTTTGCTGTAGGTGGAATTAGTAGTGGCGCCATCCGCCA
>JAPLIX010000131.1 GCA_026388865.1 Pseudomonadota bacterium
ATGCCCTCATGGGAAAATACCTGGACGGGAAAGAGATTTCTGATGGCGAAATAAAGGCGGTGCTGAGGAAGGCAGTCCTTGCTATGGAAGCAGTTCCCGTGCTGTGCGGCAGCGCCCTGAAAAATAAAGGGATTCAGCCGCTCCTGAATGCGGTGATAGATTACCTGCCGTCGCCCCTTGACGTCCCGCCCATAATGGGAACGGATCTGGCAACCGGCAAGGAGATACAGATTAACTGTGATGATAAGGGATCGTTTGCATCACTGGCTTTCAAGATAGCAATGGATGAGGGACGAAAACTTATTTACCTGCGCATCTATTCCGGTGAGTTGGAAGTCGGGCATGACGTGTACAATGCTGCAAAAAAAGAGAAAGAAAAAATCGCGCGCATCTTCCGCATGCATGCCAATAAAAAAGAGCGGGTTAATGCTGCCCGGGCGGGTGAGATCGTAGCGGTCATGGGGCTTAAAAAAACGACAACCGGTGACACCCTTTGCGACGAAGAACGCCCCATACTGCTTGAATCAATAGAGTTTTATAAGCCGGTTATCTCCATGGCTATAGAGCCCCGAGCGGTTGGCGAACAGGAAAAGCTCATCCTGGCCCTGGAAAGGATCTCAGAAGAAGATCCCACCTTTCATTTTAAGATTGATGAAGATTCAGGGCAGACGGTAATCTCCGGCATGGGGGAGCTGCATCTGGAAATCGTCGCCGACCGGATTGCCCGCGAGTATCGGGTTCCCATCAAGACCGGAAGACCGCAGGTAGTATACAGAGAAACCATAAGCACTGCGGTGGCAGTCGAGGGCCGCTTCGACAGGGAAATAAATGAAGTGCGACAGTCCGGCCATGTCTGGCTGAAACTTGCGCCTCTTGCCCGCGGCGCGGGCAACAGTTTTTTGATTAACATCGAAAACGGAAAGATACCCGAACTTTATTATCCTGTTATAGAAAAGGCCTTTCATGAAGCGTGCTTCAACGGGCCGCTGTCGGGCTACCCGCTGGTGGATATACAGGCAACGCTCTTTGATGGTTCCTTTCATGAACTGTCATCAACGGAAACGGGCTACACCATAGCAACTGCCATGGCCATGCGGGATGCTGTTGAGCGGGGGCAGCCGGTGCTTCTTGAGCCAATCATGGAAGTTGAGATAGTCACGCCGGAAGAATTTGCGGGAGAAATTATTGCAGATATTAATTCCCGCAAGGGTAAAATTGAGATGATAGAAAACAAGGGCAAGACACGGATCATGAGGGCCAGCGTATCACTGGTCAATATGTTTGGCTACTCAACTTCGCTCAGGTCGTCAAGCCAGGGGAGAGCCACGTTTACCATGAAGTTCCTCCTGTTTGGCAGAGCGGGGGAGGTGTTATGATATTTGGCGTGACAAAGTATTTTTTATACGTTATCTTTTTATAGTTGTGCAGTACCTAACCCGGACAAGCCGGAACCAAAGTTAACCGTAAAGACTAAAAAAAACAAAGAAGATTGAATTTGGAACTCAGGAACTCACAAAGTTAAAAACAAATATTTCCTGATTTCTTGAGTTCCAGATTTTTAATTTTTCTTTCTATTATTGCAAGAAATTTAGTCTTAAGCGCCTAATTAATAAGAGAAGAGGAGAACAGCATGAAAGAAAAAGTACAGAAAGTTCTGGATAGAATCCGGCCCGCGCTGCAGGCTGACGGTGGTAATATTGAGCTGATTGACATTGTTGACGGTGTGGTAAAAGTGAAGCTGCTGGGGGCATGTCAAGGGTGCATGGGTGCACAGATGACCCTGAAGATGGGCGTTGAGAAGGTTCTTAAAGAAGCAATCCCTGAAGTAAAATGCGTGGAGGCTGTTTAATTATACGGTTACGGCCCTGACGCTTCCTGTTGTTTATCGTGTGCGGCAAAATAATCCTCAAGAATCTGCTTATGATCAAACACCAGGGGCTGAGGAAGAGAGTACCTGGTGAATACCCGCGCATCTGAGGCGTCGTCACCGCCGGCGGGAACGCCGTGCGCTGCGGCACAAAATACCGTTGATATGGTATGAAACCGGGGGTCGCGGGCAGGATCAGAATAGGAATGAAGCTGGCCTTTCAGGATAACGTCAAGAGCAGTTTCTTCCTTTGCCTCTCTGACCGCAGCATGTTCAAGCGTTTCTCCGTAATCTACAAAACCCCCCGGCAGGGCCCATCCGAGCGGGGGGTTTTTTCTCTTTATTAAAACAATCCCGCCTCCTTCAACCTCAATAATGATATCAACGGTAGCCTGAGGACTTTTATATTCCTCAAATTCCCGCGAGCAATGCGGGCATATTTTTTTAACCTTCATGTTTGCGCCTCCGCCTGATTCACATAACAGGGCTTCCCCCAAAATTTATAGTGCTGTCATTGCACGAGCGCAAAGGGGTTTTTTAGCCACAACAAAACCGCCTGATCTTCGTGGAACGGCAGGTGCCTTGCGAGTTCTCTCCTGCCAGACCCCATTGCATTCCCCTGCGTCGAAGGCTTTGGAATCTGCCTGCCCCGTGCATGATACGCACGCCGCCGGGGTCGTGACGCAAGCCACTAAGAATATTGCTGTGGCGTTAAAAACCCCTCTGCGCTCGTGCTCCACTGCTCGATCCTATCCTTTCACTGCGGTCACGCCGTTTGTTGGTTTTCTATGCCTTAATTTTGGGGAAGGTCTTGATGCACATAACCCTTGACTGCCACGGTACCGGCTGATAATATCCGCGCATCCGGTCCCATGTCAACCG
>JAPLIX010000367.1 GCA_026388865.1 Pseudomonadota bacterium
ATCCACAAAGTAGCGTGCTGTATTAACCATGCAGGTGTCTTCATCCACGCCCACCACCCCCCCTGATCCCATGATGGAGCCAAGCTTGGTGAGGCTTTCATAATCAATTGGTGATTCAAAATATGGTGCGGGAATACATCCGCCGGAGGGGCCGCCTGTCTGCACTGCTTTAATCCGCTTGCCCTCTACGCCGCCGCCGCCAATATCATAGACAAGGGTCTTTAATGAAGTGCCAAAGGGTATTTCTGCAAGTCCTGCCTGGCTTATCTTACCTACCAGGGAGAGCACCTTGGTTCCCGTGCTTGTTTCAGTTCCGGTCTGGGTAAACCATTCGCCGCCGCGGGATATAATGACCGGGATATTGCACCAGGTCTCAACGTTATTGATGTTCGTGGGTTTTCCCCAGAGGCCTTTCTCTGCGGGGAACGGCGGACGTGTGCGGGAGCGGCCGGTAAAGCCTTCAATGGATGAGATAAGCGCTGTTTCTTCGCCGCACACAAAAGCGCCGGCACCTTTCACCATGGTGATATCAAAGGAAAAGCCTGAATTGAGGATATTTTTCCCCAGGAAACCGTATGCTCGTAACTGCTTGAGGGCATTCTGGAGCCGCTTGATTGCCAGAGGATATTCTTCGCGGATATAGATGATCCCTTCACTTGCACCGATTGCATAGGCGCCGATGACCATACCCTCAAGGAGCATGCAGGGATCGCTTTCCATTTCATTGCGGTTCATGTATGCGCCCGGGTCGCCTTCATCAGCATTGCAGATGATGTACTTCTTGTCACCTGTTGCATTGCGGGCCAATTTCCATTTCTGGCCGGTGGGGAAGCCGGCACCGCCTCGTCCGCGAAGCCGGGCTTTGAGCACTTCATCAATAATCTCCTCAGGGGTCATGGCCGTCAAAGCTGTAAGCAGCGCTGAGAACCCGCCTACGGCGATATATTCTTCAATATCCTCCGGATTAATGAGCCCGGTATTTCTCAGGATGATTTTTTTCTGCTTTGAGAAAAATGGCACATCTGCATAGTGCGTGACATCGTTAAACCCTTTGCCGTATTCAAAAACATTACCCCTGGTAATATGATCCCACTTTTCAATCTTGCAGAGTGCTTTGCCCCGGTAAACATCGTTTTTAATCAGCGTGTCAATAATCCCCTTTGCATCATCAGGCACCACATTGGCATAGATGACGAGCGGCATATCAGGGATGCTCACATTGACCAGGGGCTCCCGGGTACAGTAGCCGATACAGCCCACCTTGGTAAACACCACATCAAGCTTTCTTCGCTTGATCTCATCTTCCAGTGCCCGCATTACCCTGTCTGCGCCCGCAGCAATACCGCAGCTGGCGTAGCCCACGGCGATACGGGGCTTCCCCGGGAAAATCTTTTTTAAACCCTGTTCTTTAATTTGTTTTAGATGCGTTTGATGATTTAGTTTCACTTTTTTTTCCATTCATATTGTCGCAAAATTTCAGGTATTTTTTTTGGCGTTAAATATCCATAAATAGTGCCGTCAATCATCATAACCGGAGCAAGGCTGCAGCACCCGAGACACCGGGTGGTTTCAATGGTAAAGAGCCGGTCCTCGGTTGTAATTGACTTTGCATGTTTTTCTTCAGGATTGATTTTTAAGATATCCAGCATCGCTGCTTTCAAGCGGGGACCGCCGCGCACATGGCAGCTTGTTCCTTCACAAATCGTAATGATATGCTTACCCCGGGGTTTCAGGCTGAATGCAGCATAAAACGTGCAGACGCTGAATAGCTGAGAAAACGGAACCCCCATCTTCTCACTGACATACTGCATTGCCTCTTTGGGCACATACCCTTCCTCTTCCTGAATTGCTTCAAGGGTTGATAAAACCTGCCCGGGCATACTTACATACTGCTCAATAATTTTATCAAGTTTTCTTGCATCCATGTTCAGTCTCTAAATTTAATAAGTAATAAAAACAAGCAGATGAGAGAAACAGACGTTTTTCCTAATCAGTCCCCACCATATAAAATGTGCCCGGGGGATACACCGCATGCAATGGTCAGGCTGGCAATGCCCGGCATCCCATGGATTAGCTGAGGCGGCAAGAATTAATCTCAATGCCGACACAATTCTTATCCACCATCCAACAACAAACCATTTTAAAAACCTGACAAAGGAAGCCTGAAGAGACACTAAAATACTCTTCAGGCTTCCCTGGCAATATGGCGGGCTGGAGATACATCCAACCTTTTCGGCTCCGCATACACGGAAATCGGAAACTCATGTAAAGTAAGGTGTCTGTATATCTCAAAACATTAATCGTTTGTATATAAAACAAGCGTCGCTGTCAACTTTTTTTATTTAGTCTTTTATTCCCTCAGTCACCATTGACGCATAGGTATTTTTATTTTATACTGCGATAGTTTAAAAACCGAATGACCCATTATTTTTTTAATAGAAGGAGCATGCACCATGGAGAGAAAAAATTTTAATGAAATAATTGATTTTGCCATTGAAAGAGAACAGGAAGCCGTGAAATTCTACCATGACCTGCAGGGCCTGGTCCTTTTTAAGGCAAGGCAGGAAATGCTTCGTGAGCTTGAAGATATGGAAAAAGGGCACATAAAGACCCTTGAAGGTATCCGGAAGGGTACAACCAGGATTACTGAAAGCCCAAAAGTTCAAAACATGAAAATAAGCGACTATCTGGTTGAAGCAAAACCCGCAGCTGATATGAGCTACCAGGATATTATAATTACCGCCATGAAGCGTGAGGAGGCATCTGTCCAGCTTTATACCGACCTTGCTAACCTTTCCGCAGATGCAACCGTCAAGCAGTTGTTTTTAAATTTGACCGCCGAAGAGGCAAAACACAAGCTCAAGTTTGAAAAAATATACAATGATGAAATATTAAAAGATAACTGAGGTCAAGATTCAATAATAACGGGGGCTCATTTGAGCCCCCGTTATTATTGTGTCAATTGCTATCCGGTAATTACTTTACCCTGATCTCCATCTCGGTCTTTGCATCTCCCTTTGCTATGTGGGAGGTGAATTTCACCGTGGCCTTCTTGTCCATCTTGATCTGTTTCAGCACATTAGCCACAAAATCTTCGTCCATTGCTACCAGCGCTGCCTTGTATCCCTTGTCTGCCTGCAGCATGTCTGCTACCTGTACAAACGGATCTGCCTCGGCGGTTAATACTATACTGCCGTCTGCCTTGCTGCTGGCCTTGAATGCGGTGTATTTCTTATGTTCACAATATGCAATAATGTCTGCCACATCCTTTGCCGTCTTTACCGTGCCGATCTCACAATCAAGCTTGGCATCCTTTACCCACATCTTCGGGAATGTCTGCCACAGCTTCAGATATATACCCGTTGCCTTTGCCTTCACATTCAGGTTAAGCTGCAGCCAGGCAAGAAAATCTACGGCAAAAAATCCAAGAAACGAACCGGGGCCCTGCTCCTCAAGCGTCCGCTTCTGCTTCTTCAATATGTAAAGTACCGGCTCCTGATTCCCGATCTCAAGATCAATGAATTTTCTCGCCACTTCAGGAAGCGGAAGATCAGGATTTGCATCACGTGTCCGCAATATTATCTGGCAGGCACAGGCTGCGCCGTCACGGCATCTGCCCGAAGGCAGTTCTACCAGGATGTCTTCCTTTAACCCTGCCTTCTTTGCCTTTTCAATCAGCTCCCATATATACACATAGGTCAGATACACTTCCTGCCGGTAGTAATCATGACGGCAGTACGTGCAGTCTGCCGGGCCGTAGGCCGGGTTTGCACACCACTGGACATGGCCTACATGCTCTGTCGCGGTATTGCGCCTGGTAATATACAGCGCAGGTACTCCGATGAAGCAGTCCTCCACTATCCTTCCAAGGGTTGGAAGGTCTTTTACCTCTTTCAGTCCAAACTTCGCCATCGCCCCGTCAAAGGACATGTCTGCCAGGGCTGCCCACACATTGCCGTAGTACTTCAGGCCATCCTTCTCGCCCAGAGCCGGCTTAAATGTCCGCCAAATATAATATACATGCCCAAACAGTGACTTCAAGGCTTCTACGGTTAAATCCTTTAAGCTCATCTTTAAAAGCTTGCAATGGGCCTCCATAAACGGCAGAAACGGGCTCGGCGCTGACTTTGCTTTTGCTTTGCTTGCCATAAATAATTTCCTCCTTAACGTGTTATAGGGTTACTTGATGTTACGGGTCAATTCTCTTTTATTGTCTCTACAATGGCAGGTCATTATATAAGCCCCCTCTTAAAATTGTCAAATAAAATTGAATTTATAATTGATTTTGAGGTAAAATATTTTTATGCTGGCTCTGTCCAGAAAATGTCCTTGATTCAATGGCTGAACTCCCCCCCTTTAAGCAGGGGAACCAACTGCAAAGGCGTAAATAAAGCAAGTCTCTGAAAATGCTGGGGTAATTACATGTCAACCACAAACCATATTGCTCTCCCGCTTGAATTAAGAAACGCCATGATAGACCATGCCCGGCGGGAGCTTCCCAACGAGTGCTGCGGGGTGGTCATCGGGCAGCAGGGAGTTTTTGAGCGCGTGATCCCCGTCACCAGCATCCACCCCGCGCCTGACGCCTATTTCATGTCCCCCGGGGAGCAGGTCGAGATCTTTACCGAACTGGGCACCAGCGGCGGGAGCCTGCTGGGTATTTATCACTCGCACCCCAAAGGCCCTGTCAGCCCCTCGGGCATGGACATCAGCCTTGCCTTTCACCCTGACGCGGTCTATTTCATTGTCTCGCTTAAAAATAAAAAGCAGCCGGAGGTAAGGGCATTCCGGATAGAAAAACAGGTGGTGACGGAGATTTCAATTCGAGAAAATCCGGCATAAAGTGGCATATCGGGCTGTGGGAAAAGGAAAGCCTGCCGCCGCCAAAGACAAAGCCTCCGCCGTCAGAATATTATGCGGACGAACAAATCCTCTCATATGACTGCGCCGACCCGGATTACCCTTTTGAAGCATATCTGTAAAAAATTTATCAAGGCTGAACGGGAGGGGTGCGTTCAAAACCAGCCGTTGCGCTTGACATAACGCCTCATATCTGACAGTGCATCACGCCACAACCGTTTAATCGCATCGCAGATTTTTGTCCGGTCAACCCTGCCCATATCTTGCGGCGGATTTTTTATTGACACACAATCACCCCAGTCTTATACTTGCTTCATATCAAAGCGAGTTCCTATAAATAATTAAGGAGTTAAACTATGCTTACTGCAAAAGAAGAAGTTAAAAAAATTCTTGATCAGTTGCCTGACGATGTTAGCTATGAGGACATTCAGTATCATATTTATGTGCGGGAAAAGATTGAGCGGGGGCTCAATGATATTCGGGACGGGAATATCATTAGTCAGGAAGAAGTTGAAAAAAGGATGTCCAAATGGCTTGGACAATAAATTGGACTCAATCTGCCTGGAATGACCTTGAAGCGGCTGCCGATTATATCAGCAAAGACTCTCCCCGATATGCTGCTTCATTTGTTCGGGAAGTTCGGGATGCCGCCCGGTCGCTGAACACACTGGCATTTCGAGGTCGAGTTGTTCCTGAGTTAGATGATACAAACATACGGGAGCTTTTTCTCAAAAGCTACCGTCTTATCTATCAAGTTACGGCACAAAAGATTTATATCCTTGGTCTTATTCACGGAGCCCGTGATTTGTGGATGCTTTGGAAAAAGGAGGGCAGGTAAAAGCATTTTCTCCAAGAGGGGAAGGGACTTTGCCCTCGCATATCTTGCGGCATATTTTTTATTGACACACAACTGCCTCAATCCTATATTTACCTCATCTCAAAGCGAGTTCTGCTATCAATTATCAATAATTTCACATCCTGATTTAATCAATTAGATTTCCGTTTTCACGGAAATGACATTTTACATTCAGGCATTGGAAAAGCTTCTGCGGGATGAAGGGAATCCGTCATGAAATCAGGCAGAAAGAAAAAAGACGTTACGGATGAACCCAGGAGATTCAGAGAGTTGGTGCGTGCCATGTCTGATAATTTTTTTGACGGCCACACCGAGTTCAAAGCGTTGAATCCTGAGCAGAAACTTCAGTGGCTTTCGGCATGTGCGCGTTTCGTCTATGAGGCACAGCAGAAAAAGCCTTCCGGCAGGCGGAAATTACCTGGCAGTTAGAAGGGGTGTGTGTTATCAAAAAGAATGTTTTGTTCTGTTTGACCTAAGTCAATACTGCTTACCGCACGTGATGCTATAGTGTATTTATATTAAGATAAGATATAATCATAATTAACAGGAGGTAATAACCGTGACCAGAGCAGACATGTTTGTAAACCCGAAACGAGAGGACTGGATGACCCCGGAGCTTGAGGCCAAATTAAAAAGTTTAGCCAAGGATGGCAAGATAAGCTGCTATCAGTCGCAGAAGTTCGCCGAGGATAACAATATCCAGATGAACAAAATGAAGGCCTTTCTGGATGTGGCCGGGCTTAAGGTGCAGAACTGCCAGCTGGGATGTTTTTAAATCAGAACACAGAGCACAGAAGACAGAAAAAACGGAGAAAGTCCTGCCAGCTTGGAGACGTACAGGCCGGCAAGCAAAACTTTTGAGGGAGTTGACATCTCATGGCTAAATCACTGCGTGAGGAACTGAGGCAGGCCATACTGGATCGGGTGGCAAAGAAAGAGAATCCGCTGGAAGGGTTTTATTGTGATGAGCAGACGCGCGAGGCAATCCTTGCCGTGCTGGTGGCAGGCCGGCACCTGCTGCTGGAGGGGCCGCCGGGCACCGGAAAGACCACCCTGGCGCGGATAATATCCGCCCTTCTTCCGGCCATGGATACTATTGCCGACTGCCGCTACAACTGCTATCCCGAGGACCCGTCCTGCCCTGACTGCCGCGGCAAAAAGAGCCATAAAAAAGTTAAGACCCCCGGCAGCAAGCGCTTTGTGCGCATCCAGGGCTCGCCCGAAATGATGCCTGAGGACCTGATGGGCGACCTTGACCCGGTCATGGCCATGCGTCTGGGCATCCAGGATCCGCGGGCGTTCACGCCGGGAAAAATCCAGAAGGCGCACCGGAAAATCCTGTTTATTGATGAGCTCAACCGCGTGCCGCAGCGCACCCAGAACACCCTGGTGCAGGTTCTGGAAGAGGGCATCACCACCATTGCCGGTTTTGATTTTACCTCGCAGGTTGACACGCTGGTGGTGGCAACCGAGAACCCGGAGGAATTTGCCGGCGTTGAGCGGGTGAGCGAAACCCTCTCTGACCGGTTTGAAGAGATCAGGATCAGCTACCCGGATTTTGAAGACGAGGTAACCATCCTGAAACAGTACGGAAAAACACTCGATGCGGTCAGCGTCCCCGAGGACATGCTGCACCGCGCGGTCGCCATCTCCAACGCGGCCCGCGCTATGCCCGAAGAAATTGAACGGCTGCCCAGCGTGCGCACCAGCCTTTCCATTTACGAGCAGGCCCAGTCCCTGGCCCGGCTGAAAAATGTCAAACAGGTGAAAGCCGAGCATGTGGAAAAGGCCGCCCGCAGGGTGCTTCAGGGCCGGCTGGTGGTGAGCGCGGAGAGCCGCTACTACGACAAGCAGGACCTGCTCATCGAAAAAGTAATCGAGCAGGCAAAAAAGAAATAGCAGGCTGGTAAAAAACACCCATCTGCTGCGTTACGCTTATCCCTCGTCATTGCAGCGTACTGCGAAGTACGCTGCATTTCTCGTGATGTCGCGCGCCTTGCATCTGAATGTTTTTTACCAGCCGGGGAAAAACAGCTTTTCAATAAACTTAATAGAGCCCGTTCTCCATGGTTTCCCCCATTGACATAACCAGAGAAGATCTGCGCCTTGCCCTGTGGCGGGGCACGCGGCTGCCTGATGTAGAGCAGGCACTGCTTAAGAAGCTGAAAGGGCCGCTGCCCGAGGAAACCGCAGCCGAACCGCTTTATCTGCTGCGCCGCCTGAGCCCGGACCTTGCTTCTTATGTATCTCAGTGGCTCGAGGGCACCTACGCGGAAAATGTTTCCCGCACCGCAACCGTCACAGACCTGACCTTTATCCCCTATCCCTGCCGCGGCATCAATGTAAAGGTATACCTTGCCCCGTTCATACGGAAGCTGCAGCCTGCAGCCATTGCCATCGATGCTTCTGCGGCTGCCGCAGGGGCGGCGCTGCACTACGGCTTTTCCCTGCTCTATGCCCTGAAGATACCTGCGCGGGTCGGCCTGTGCGAGGGCCAGGCCTGCTATGAAGAAAGCATTTTTCAGCCGGGGGATTTTCTGCCGGAGCTTGCAGCCTACTGCTATCGCTCACGGCTTCCGCTCGTGCCCCTGGCAGCGCGCCCGCATCTCATTTCCTCTCTGTACCAGAAAACCTACAGCGAGCTTCTTGCCTCAGCTGACAACCTCTTTGCCGAACAGGCGAAGCCAGGCGGCAGCGAGCAGGCACTGGGGAAGAAGGCCGCACGCCTTATGAACTCGGTATTTTCCACCGGGCTTGATTTGAACCTTGAACGGGAAAACGCCATCAACGAGGCCTGCTACACGGTAAGCAGGCTTCTTGACCTGTGCCGCTACGAAGGGTTTGCGAAAGCGAAAGGCAGCACGGTGCTGGTGCTGTATTCATTGCCCCATGCGCTCGACCTGCCTTCGCTGGCAAAAACATTTCTGGATAAAAAAGCTCTCTACGGAGAGATATATAAATTTCCGGAACCGCAGGAGCAGGGGAGTCTGCGCATGGCGCCGCTGGATGTGTGCGAGCTGTCAGGCGGTGAACATACCGTGCCGGGTTTGTCCGGTGAAATGGAAAAAGTGCTTGATGAGCTGCTGCAGAAGCGGATGCGCGAGGAATTGTCGCCTGACGAGGTTGACCGCCTTGCAAGTGCCATAGCCGGGGCAACCAGGCACCATCCGCTCATTGCCCGGCCGGGCGGGGTGCGCGGCACCCTTGCCACCCGGGACATTGCCCAGGCCTACGGGCTGCTGCGCGGGCGGGTTACCCGCAGGACGCTTGCCGAGGCTGCCGGTATTGCGCTCTGCCATCGCAATCAGGCGAGCCCCGGTGAAGACGCTTCCATTGCAGAAATCCTGAAAAGCATTATCAGCCGGGTGGTCTATGCAATCCCGCTGTTCCCCGAAGCACAGGAGCACGCTCCGGGCTCGTCCCGGCCGCTCACGCCCGAGGAGATTGCCCGGGCCCTCATGGGGCTTACTGATGCAGCTGTGCGCCAGCTTGGCCCCGGAGAGGGGCTGCCGCTTGATAATCCGGGGTTTGCCGAGGAAGCGATGAACCACCCGCTGGTGCAGCAGGCGTTAAAAGATGCCATGGAGAAGGGCCTGCTCAATAACATGCAGCAAAACTACCAGGACCTGCTGAAAGAGCTTGAAGACCGGGGCTACCTTGATCTCTCCGGCTCCTCGGATATGACGATGAGCGATGAAGGGCAGAAGCACTTGAAAAAGAGCCTTGAGGAGATGCTGGCCACGGGGGAGATAACCGCCGAAGAGCTTGCCAAATACCTGAACAATGCCAAGGGGATGCCCAAGCCGCCGGGGGCAAAAGGAGATAAAATTTCCATTCCGCCAAAGGCTCTGGGGGAGATGCTGGCCGAGCTCATGGACTTTCAGCATCAGGGTCGCTCCCAGACTTCCTCTCTGGAAGACCTCTATGTGCACTACACCCTGAGCGAAAAAAAGGGATTAGAAGTTTCCCAGCAGAAGATTGATTACGAGAAGCTGAAAATTCTCATCCACGACCTGGAAAAGAAGGGGATGGTAGCGCTCGGGGAGGGGGGGAAGCGCTTTACCCTTTCAAGCCTTGCCCTGGGCAAACTCCTGGAGAAGCTGGTGAAGCGCCAGCAGAGCCAGTCTCTGGAGCGGCGCGCATTCAAGCCGGAAATGGAGATAGACAAAAGCGATGTGCGGCGCTTTCGCACCGGCGACGTGTTCCGCCACATCTCGGTCCGGCACAGCCTGCGCCGGCTCATGAGAAAGGGAAAAGCGATTGATGATATCAACCGCTCGGACCTGCGCTCGTTTGAGAAGAGGCCCTCGCAGCAGCTTGATGTAGCAATATGCGTTGATGTCTCGGCATCGATGAAAGACCATCGCGGAGCTGGCAAAGGCAGCGCTCGCCAAGCAGGACCGGGTGGGCATTGTATCGTTCTCCAACCTGGGGCAGGTGGTGGTGCCGCTCACCGACAAGATGCAGCCCATCCTTGCAGCCGCCATGACCATGAAGGCCGAGCAGTACACCAACATCGGCAACGGCCTCATCTGCGCGCGGCGCATACTGCTCAAAGAGAAAAACAGCAACCCCAAGTACATCGTGCTCATAACCGACGGCCAGCCCAACGCGGCGCTCATCGAGGAGCAGGACGGAAGCCGCGACACCCGCCGCGTGGTCTCCTACTCGCGCGAGATAAGCATGGAGCGGAAAGAACTCATCGGCACCCAGCACGCGCTCACCGAAGCAGGGAAAACCAGCCGCAAGGATATTAAGATCTCAGTCATCTTTATCAGCCAGGGAGAAAGCCAGGGCGAGCAGCTTGCCCGGGAGATCGCCCGCATCGGACATGGAAAATTTCACAAGGTGCTTGCGGTTGAGCGCCTGCCGCTTGAGGCACTGGCAACGGTCGGGTAAGCTAAAAGCAGTTATTTTTGAGAGCTTGAAAAAACCGCTGCTCAGTAGATAATTAATCCAGGCACAAGCATGGCAAAGAGGACTGCATTGGCGATGACTATGACTATCGGATTATAATAATATCTAAAAATAAGGCGGAGCCGGCAACGGCTCCGCCTTATAGGTAAGCCTGCTTTTCTCATGTTGGTATTGAATGTGTGTCTCAGGTCATGAGGCAAGCGTCCGGAGCTGATTAATACCTGAGCATAAGCGGGGTAGTGGGCCGGACAGGATTATTCGTATTTATGTCATAGCCGTCATAGATGATCCGGTCCAGAGAGATGCCGTCACTATACAGCTTTCCCCGCACCGTCACCTCATCCCTGCGTTTTCTCGCTTTGATTCCAACGTCTACGGCTAAAGGATCCGGAAAGTATCGGTACTTGTCCTCGTAGCAGCGCAGTTTCATCCCATCTTTTTCCAGCATCAGGTACCAGGTCCAGAATAAACTTTTCCCGTAATAGGTAACAGGGGTGGACAGCTCAATATCGTTTCCCTTGTACAGATCATAATGAGCCATAACCTCCTTTAAGGTAGTCACAATGACTACATTCTTATCCTTGTATTGCGCTTGATTCTTCAAATAGGTGTCGATGTCAACCTTGATGAGCGGTTTCGGTGCGCAGCCTATTATGCACGCCAGCAACAATACAGTAAGTGTCTGTTTTTTTAGTAATCCAATCATCTGAAACATCCCCTGTTATTACTGGCCCTGCTTATAAGTGATACATGTATACGTTATCTGTAAGTCCTGTCTTCCGGATTTCCTGCAACATCAGATATACATCTGTCATTACTCACCGCCCCATATCAGCGGGGTGCTCGATTTATTTACAAGGAGAGCAATCAAGGGTAATGCAGGCAGCTATTCAGCCAGCCTGAATACTTTGGCGCCTCCGGCATTTGACTGGGAGGAAGATGCATTATTGGCCCCCACATACATGGTTTTGTTAAACACGGCAAACCCTTCATACGCCAGCACTGATGTATCGCCAAAACTGTTGCCGGTTATGCGGGTCCAGGTGGTTCCGTCAGCGGTTTTCCAGAGCTGGGATCCGGTTGGCGCTATGTCGCTTTTCTGGAAAATGCAGCCTGCATACAGTGTGTCGTTAAAGGGAAACAGGTCTGTTGAGATGTTCGCATAGGTGCCCTGGAATGCGGGGTCATTGGTCTGCAGCAGTGCTCCGTCAAAACCGACCGGATACGCTGAATCGCCGCCCACGCTGTAGGCCCAGCTTCCGGCGGCAGAGCTCCCGGTGGTAGTGTACATCACCCGGGTGCCGCCGAGAGAATTGATGCCGGTGAACAGCTTGTTCTTGAAAGACGCAAGGCTCCAGGGCATAAAGTTTCCGTTAAACATGGTACACGAGTTGCCCTGGCCAAACCCGTTCAGCTCCGGTACGCTTGAGTCAACGATCATCACCCATTCGTTATTGACAAGCTTTGCCACCCGCGAGCAGGGCCCCTTATCCTGCGTGCAGCCGGAGCAGCTGGTGCCGGTTCCGCCGGCATACAGCAATGATTGTCCTGAGACATCAGAGGCACAGAGGTACGTGATGCTGCTGCTGACCGGCTTCTGGGAATTTTTATAGCCGGGGCTGGTATGGAAGTTCCCGAAGCTGTTGGTCGGCTGGGTCACTTCCCAGGAGTCCCCGTCAGCGGTGAACCAGACCTGCGCGCCGTTATCATAGTTGAGGCCGGTGCTCACATAGAGCTTATTATTAAACAGTGCCATCTTGGTGATGGCCTTGTTCCAGTAATCGCCGAAACCGCTTTGATCATAGCCGGTCCCGATCTCATAGCTGTCACCCGGCTGTACCGCGCCAAGATCGTACTCATATGCCGGGAACGGATTGCTGTAATGTTTCTTGGCGCAGATGGTATATTCAGTGCCGCCGTCACCGGCAAGCTCATTCTGCTGCACCGTGAGAGTATCTGCGGTGTTGCTCACGATATCAAACTTGCGGAATTTCCCCTCGCCGGAGGTAATCCGCAGGGTGCCGCCTGCCCACTGGTCCGCAGTCCAGTTCCGGGTATTGTCTGTAAACTGGGCGGTCGTGTTCCCGTCATGATCGCCGCAGCTTGAAATCGCTGTAATAGTGCCGGCTTCATCAGCCCCTTTTTTATCAGAAATAACCGGCTCCCAGTTTTTGCCGTCGTATCGCCAGATCTCACAGCCCGATGATTTAAGCACGTTCCCCTGCACGCCGGCAGAAAAACCAAAATAGAGCTTGCCCTTAAATTCAATGATACCGCCCCAGAGAGCGTTAATAAGAGGATTTCCGTAGATGCCGTTAACAGCACCGTCCGGGAACTTTACCTGCTCCCACCCGCCGCCAGTGGTTCTCCACACCTCGGTTCCCTGAATATCGTTGCGGGTCATGGCGTACAGGCGCCCCTCGTATTCACCGAGGGCAGCCACTGACATATTATTAGCATTGCCGAAGCCCGGCTCGCTGACCTGCTCCCATGTTGAGCCGTCCTCGCCAGTGAACGTCTCAATGGCGTTGGGGGTGTTGGTACAGCCGTTAAACAGCGCGACTGCTGCCGCAAGTGTTATTACAACCGGGAGTATCAGGGTGCCTTGTTTTTTGAACATAATAATCCTCCTTTTTTTTAAAAAAGAGATACAACGTTTAAGCCTGTTTAATTAAGTTTAACATAAAGAGAGTACGAGAGCAATCTCGTGCACTTTGCTCCCAAGAAACGCGTTTCTTTCAAGAACAATCCCGAAGCCCAGCGCCAGGAGCATTTGCTCGCGAGGACTATTTTATTGAAACCGGCTCAAAGATAGTATAGTGAACATTTCAAGGACACATAACTCCCGCTGAGATCGACAGAGCTTATTTACCATGATACTCATTGCAGACAACCTGACCGTAACCAACAGGGCTGTGCAGAGGGCTCTTGAGGAATGGTGGAACGTATGGTAACAGAAGAAGAAATGCTCGAAGCAAAGCAGCATGCGCGCAAGGCAACCCGGCCTTCTGAGGATTAAAATACAGCAGGCTACGGCCTTTACTCTTGCGGTGTTTTTAAAAAAAATATACTGTTCAATCAGGAACTCAAGAAATCAGGAATTTTTTCCCAGCGTGAGTTCCTCAAGTTCCTGATTGAATATCAGCAGAATAATTTGTCTCAGTGTTCCCGATGGCTATCGGGACTGTGGTTTATTTCGTAGCGAAAGGAGAGTATATGAAGACATTTAAAACCGTTTCCTGCCTGATGTGTATCTGCGGCCTGCTCTTTTTCTGCGCCGCGCCCGCTGCTCCGGCAGCTTCCCTCCCCCGCATGTATCCCACCTGCTCCTACCAGGGAAGCTGGAAGGAGATCGGTAAACAGACCGCCATGCATTACGGCGACACCATCATGTATACCGGCATAGTCTTTAACAACTTTATGAATATCGGAGCGGAGGAAACCCTCGCCTACTATGATGAAATCAAAGGACGCATTCCTGCAGCCATACAGGAACAGATGGAGGGCCTGGCACAGGGGCTGAATGAATACTGGTCCGTTCCCTATGACACTGCCTGGACGTGGGTGCTGGTAGCAAACCTCGGCTTTGATATCATGAGCAAGCACACGCTGGACAAGGAAGTCCAGGGCTGCACCGCTTTTGCCCTGCATTCTGACCAGGGGACATTTCTCTGCCACAACACCGACAACGCATCCGCCAACGTGGATCTGGGTTCTCTGATTTATTACCAGCCCGACAACGGGGACAATGCCTTCCTGTCCTTCTTCGCTGCCGCGTTTGTCGGCGCGGCGCTTGCCGTCAATGACAAGGGACTTGCCGTCACCTACAATGTGGGCGGCCGAAATAAAAATCCTGCCGCAGGATTGACCGTGCTTTTGAAAACACGCGAGGTGATGGCCACCTGCGGCAGCGTGGCGGAAGCCGTTGAGAGCTTTAAAACATTTCTGGATGCGGGCGGCACCTACGGCTACGCCACGTCGAATTTCCTGTTTGTAGATTTTAAGGATTCCTCCATGGCCCGGCTGCAGGTCAGCTCGCGTGAAATAAAAGTTACCTACGGACAGGAGCTGAAACCGGGGGTAACCTATATTGGCTTTACCAATGAGTTTGACGATGACTTCTCCCCGCGGACAGAGGCGGATCTGGCCAAAACTTCGGTTATTTCCTCGCAGACGCGCTACAAGCGGCTTATGGAACTTCTGCCTGCCTTTGAAAAATATGATCTTGAGACCTGCTGGGAAATACTGACGGACAAATCCGGCGGAGAGTCCGACAATAACACCATCTGCCGCCGCGGCCAGAGCACCATCACCACCCTGGCAAATATTTTTACCGCAGACACGGCATACTACGCGGTAGGCCCGCCCTGCGAATATCTGGCACTCTACGGCGCGCCCATGGCCGTGGGCCTTGAGCAGAAGGTACAGCCTTCTATCGGTGGCAGCGTTACGGCACTGGGCAGGCCACTGGCCCATGTCCCGGTTGTCCTGGAAAGCACTTCAATGAAAGGGATGACCCTTAAAACCTGCACCGATGGAAACGGCGCGTATCTGTTTAATAACCTGGAAAGCGATACCTACAGATTACGGGTGAAAAAATTTCCGCACGTGCCCGGAAGAAAAGTTGTCGATTTTCAGAAAGGAACGCAGCAGACTATTGATCTGAATCTGCTTTTTTAACCGCAGCGCCCGGGGCAGCCGGTGCCGCCCCTGCCGGCAGTCTCGCTGAGAATAACACGTTAAAAGGCCATGGAAATGCTCCATGGCCTTTTTTATTAAACCTGCTGCGGGCATTGCGCGGCGAAGAGCTAGCGCGCGAAGAACAGGTCATTGACCCGCTCAATCGCGCCGCTTCTGCCAAACAGGATGGAGTAGAGTTTGACCGCGGGGTCGTGGTTGATAACGGTCTGATGATAGTTCTCAAAGTCTGCGTCAGCGTTTCTTTTGTTATCATCTGCAACAGAAGCTGCCGCATCTGCAAGCTCCAGGAATACATCAAGGTATTCATTAAACAGCGCAAGCGCCCTGCTGTCCAGTTCCGGCGGCACCTTTACATAACAATGGGCCTTTGACATGATATCGTTTATCTTCCCTTGGAGCGTCAGGGGCGCTGCAAAAAGCTCCCGGTACCTGCTCTTTATCTCAAGCAGCCGCTGCTCAACCCTGAGCCCGTCCCACCGCTCGCTGCGCACGGTCGGGTGAATGTCCACAAGAAACGCCCGCTTCGCTCCCATGAGAATTGTTTCCGAGGAAAAGATGGGGAGATAGAATTCAGGCCTGAGCCCGATAAAGATCGAGCGGGAGCACCGGGAAGAGACCAGGAAGTTTGTGGTAAGAACCATCACCCGCAGGAATTTATCAGATTCATATACTATACCGTCAATTTTGATAATCCCCAGGGCCCGCAGGGGCCGTTCGGGAAACGGGTGCTTCAGGGCAATCTCCCTCAAGCGGTAGCGGCTGGTAATCCGGTCAAGAAAAAGGGTATGAATATCTTTTAATTCTTCTGCCATGAAAACGGTCCCCCTGTGCAGCAATGTTAAGTGTCCTGTGCCTTTGCTATTTCTTCAACGAGGCGCACGCCCAGGGCAAAGGTCTGCTGTATTTTTTCCGCATACCGCTGTTCGTCGAAGTTATGAATAAATCCCACGTAGAGTCGCTCGATGACCTCCACCTCCTCAACCATGAAATGCCCTGACATCACTTCAAAGCAGGGCTCGGCCATATCCGCAAATTCTTCCCGGGCGCTTCCGGTAGCAAGCAGCAGCGCCTTTTTTTTAAAATTCTGTTTTACCCGTGCATCAGGGATTCCAATAGCGCCTTTAGTTTTGTAAAACATGGGAAAGCGCCGTTCAATGAAAGCTTTCATGACAGAGGTAACGGTAAAATCATACACCGGGCAGGCCATGATGTAGCCATCAGCTTCCAGATATTCTTTGAGGATACCGGCCATATCATCCCTTAAGGGGCATTTCCCGATGGAAAGCTCGTGGTTCCCATAAACACATTTATAACAGCCGCGGCAATAGGTGATTTTATATTTCACTAAATTAAACTGTTTTACCTCAGCACCTGCGCTCGCAGCACCCTTTAAAACACTTTCCGTAAATTGAGAGCACAGCCCCCTGGTGCGGGGACTTCCCATAAATCCTAAAATCTTCATGGACAGGTACTCCTTGGGAAATGAATAAATTATACCGAGGCTATAATGCCTTGATAATTTATAAAAGAGTATATGAGGATAAAGAAGGTGTGTCAATTTTTATGAGAGAGATGATATATTTTCCGGGCAAGCTTTTTTATCAACAGTATGTTTCTTCAGATATGAATCATTGTCGCATCTCTACCGGCTTTTTTGTTCATTCTGCTTGCATCAACGGCTTTTAACCTCTATACTTTTTAAATATTTTCAAGCAAACGCAGGCAGCAGAAGCAAAGCATTTTTTTAACAGGAGAAACCTATGCAAAAACAGGCTGCGGACCAGAAAAATATTTTTGGATGGAGGGGAAAAATCCTGCGGGTTGATCTCTCACAGGCAAAAATATGGGATGAAGAGCTTTCCCGCGCATACATGGACGGTTATATCGGAGGAGCAGGCATCAATGCCCGGCTGCTCTATGATCTTATGCGCACCAATCCCCAGGCAGATGCCCTGTCACCGGAAAATCCGCTCATTTTCGGCTGCGGGCCGCTGGTGGGCACCACGTTTCCGTGCGCAAGCCGCTTTACCGTAACCGGCAAAAGCCCGCTTACCGGGATCTTTGGTGACACCAATGCCGGCGGATGGTTTCCGGTACGGCTCAAGCAGGCAGGCTATGACCACATTGTTATCCAGGGAAAAGCCGGCAGGCCGGCAGCGCTTCTTATTGAACCGGGTTTGCAGCCGCAGCTTGTCGATGCAGCTGATATATGGGGCCTTGATATTTTTGATACCGATAAAAAGCTCCATGAAAAATATGGTGACTGCGAAACAGCCCGGATCGGGCCGGCCGGGGAAAACCTGGTGCGGTTTGCAAGTATTTTATCAGGCACCAAACGGACCAGCTCCAACGGGCGCACCGGCATGGGCTGCGTCATGGGCTCAAAAAACCTGAAGGCCATTATTATAAAAGTTAAGAAGGGCGTCGGCATGGTGCCGGTTGCCGATGAACAGGCGGTAGAAAAGATTGCAAAACATTATCGGGACGTCTGGCTCAAAGGCCCGGGAACCTCGCTTAAACGGCAGTACGGCACCCTGACGAATTTTTCTCAGATAGCCGAACACACCCGCATCAAAAATGAACAGGAGCCTTTGACCGCTGAGCAGATTGATGCCTATGATCTGGATCTTTTTGTAAACAATTTTAAAACCGGACAAACCGCCTGCTATCGCTGCCCGGTGGCCTGCTCCCAGAAATGGGAAATAAAAGAAGGCCCCTATCAGGGGGAGAAAGGTGACAAGGTTGAATACGGGCACCTGCTGAATCTGGGGCCGAATCTGGGGATTTTTGATTTCGCGACCATGCTGCACCTTGCGGATTTGAGCAACCGGCTGGGCATGGACTGTATCCAGTTCGGCTATAATATGGCCATTGCCATGGAGTGCTTCCAGCGCGGCATCTTAAGCAGCGAGGCAACCGGCGGCATTGAACTGAACTGGGGCAACAGCCAGACCGTGGAAACACTGATGCGAAAAACCGCCTTTCGCGAGGGCTTCGGCAATCTGCTTGCGGAAAATGCCCCGACCATGGCCTCACGCATCGGACCGGATGCCGAGCAGTACGGCTCGCATACCAAGGGCATGTCCTTTCCCTTCAGCTGCACCTATGCGCTGCCCATGAGCCTGGCCTCGTCAGTGGCGACACGGGGAGGCGACCACCTGAAGGGCCATCCGTTTGCAGCCATAATCGGGCACCAGGAAATGCTGGAAAAAATGTTCGGCAAAGACGTTCCCCCTGAAGCAAGCGATCACACCAGCCCAATTGCCAAGGGCAGGGTTGTCTGGTGGCAGGAAAACTACAAGATGATTATGGACTGCCTTGGCATCTGCTTTCTTCCCATCATTAACTCCAACGTGTGGAGCGACCCCCTGATTATGATTAAGGAGATGGCCGAGATGTATCAGACCATAACCGGCCGGGACGCCTCCGGGCTGTTTACCGCGGCTGAGCGGGCCTACCAGATTGAGCGCTGCTTCAACACGCTGCAGGGCATCACACGGAAAGACGACACGAGAAAGGGAACCCTGCGGGGAGAGAAAAATCCCATCGATCTTCCGGGCATGCTCGATGAATATTATGAATACCGCGGCTGCTCTTCGGACGGGCTGCCGACACGCAAGCGGCTGCAGGAAATAGGGATGGCAGACGTGGCCGAAGAAATGGCACGGAATAAAAAGCTTTCCTCAGAGGAGCGACCGGCTATAGCCGAGCTGCTACAGGATTCTACTGATGTGAGGGGGTAGAGCAAAACAGGCTCTGACCCTCTTCCCCGTCGACACCCGTATGAGCAACAACAGGTATGGCTCAATTTCATGTAACAAAAGATGGCAGGCTGATTGATTATCTGACCGGCCTTGGCTACTCACGAACCAAAATAAAGCAGCTTGTGAAATACCGGGCTGTTGAGGTGAACGGGCAGGTGGTAACGAGCCTCAGCCATCCTGTGCTGACGGGGCATACGGTTGCAATCAGGACAGAAAAAAGAGAACCAGTGAAGGAGCCGTCTCTGGGGATCAGTGTCGTTTATGAGGACGACGCGATCATTGTCATAGAAAAGCCCGCCGGCCTGCTGACCATCGCCTCTGAGACTGAAAAAGTAAAGACCGCCTATTACCAGCTGAATGAATTCCTGAAACAGCGCTCAACCGGGACGCGGGAGAGGATATTCATCGTCCACCGCCTGGACCGGGACACCTCGGGCCTGATGGTGTTTGCAAAGAGCGAGGCAGTAAAAATGACACTCCAGAGCAGCTGGAAAACGGCTGAGAAACGCTACTACGCAATAGTAGAGGGCACGCCCGTAAAGAAGGAGGGCGAGATCGAGAGCAACCTGAGCGAGACGAAATCCCTTAAAGTCTACAGCAGCCGGAAGCAGGATCAGGCAAAACGTGCTAAAACAAAATACCGGGTCCTGAAGCGCAGCCGGGAGTATGCCCTGCTCGATATACTGCTTGAAACCGGGCGCAAGAACCAGATACGCGTCCATCTCGCGGACATCGGCCATCCCGTGGCTGGTGATAAAAAATACGGGGCACGAACCGACCCGTTCAAACGGCTCGGACTGCATGCATGCCTTCTCTCGTTCAATCACCCGGTTACCGGGGAGCGCAAGCGTTTCGAGAGCACCATGCCCGACCGGTTCAATGTGCTTATGATGAGATGAGGGAACGGCTGCGGTGAACAGTTGAGGATATGGAATCCTGCAAACACGAAGTCCTGACGCTGATACCAATTAAGAGCAATAAGCTGCGCTGCCGGCATTGTCATCTTACCATTACAGAGGAAGAGCTTGCCGGCGGCTGCTGCCCGGAATGCCTTGCAGTGCACAAGGTGCGGCGCAATGATTTTGAAAAAATCACTGCAGCAGACAGCGGCACCACTCGCTACTGCTGCGAGAGCTGCGGCATGGTTATTGAGTGTTAGTAGTCAGGGGCTAGGGGTTTGGGGTTAGTGATATTCTATTGCGAAATGCGGATTTCTGATTGCGGAATAACAGTCGTGACCAGTAACTCGTGACCCCATCTCATCGCTCAGTACTCGTTACTCAGCACTCATTGAGACAGGAGAAGACGTGAAGACAAGAAATATACGGTTCTGGCTAGTTGCTGCCTGCGCGCTCCTGGCGGCCGCACTGCTGCTGCCCCGCAATGCCGGCGCTGAAATTGAGCGCATAGAAAAGGAAGAGCTCAGCGCCAAGCTCTGTTCCCCGCAGATTATATTGCTTGACGTGCGGACCGGGGAGGTCTGGGAAAAAAGTAAAATCAAAATTAAATGCTCCCGCCGCGTCGACCCGTATAACGTTGAATCCTGGGTTGCTACCATCCCGAAAGACAAGCAAATTGTACTTTACTGCTGCTCCTGAAGCGGAAACAACAGCGCCCGGGTGGCGAAAAAGATGATAAAAAAAGGGTTCACGAACGTGAAAATACTCGAAGGCGGATGGAAAGGCTGGCTTGACGCCAAACTGCCCATAGAGGCGAAGTAAGAAACGCATTATGCACGGTTGGCAAAACAGGAGCTTACCCTGAATCATTGTTAAGGAATGTGTATGGCAGATACCAGCGTCAAGGAAAAGACCCAGGAGATCCTGGCGTACCGGACGAAATTCGCGGCGAAATATCCTGACATTGCACACGGCTTTGCAGCGCTGCAAAAAAGCGTGATGCAGGACGGCAGGATACGGGCCAGGGAAAAGGAGCTTATCGCGGTGGGGATCTCGGTGGGCCTGCGCTGCGTTCCCTGCATCTATGCCCATACCCGCTCGGCCCTGAAACTCGGCGCAACGCCGGAAGAGATAATGGAAGCAGCATCAGTAGCAATTCTTATGGCAGGAGGGCCGGGTATGGCGCATGTTGTCGAGGTCTTGAACTCGATGCCGTGCCGTACATGATTGAGGATGACCAGGCTGCTCATCCGCGGCGGCAGCATTGCGGCAGGATACAATGTGGAGAGAGGATACGCTGATATTCTCCGGGACTGGGGCGCAGCGCGCGGCATTGAGCTTATCAACTGCTCGCGGTCCGGGGAAAACACCTTTGACGCGGTACGGACCTTTCACGAGGAGATCGCCCCGCTTGCGCCCGATCTGCTCATTATCCACTTTGGTTTAGACGATGCCTTCGGCTGTGTATACAAATCAGAGTTCAAGGAAAACCTGGTGCAGCTCGTGCGGCGCAGCCGCGAGCTGTTCCACCCAATCATCATCATGCCGACCTCGCAGCCCTTTGAAAGCCCCTCCTATATGCAGCCGGCTTATTTCTACTACCAGATCATCCGGGATGTATGCGGTGATCTTGGCTGCGAGATGGTTCCGGTGCACACGTACTGGAACGGGATGGTCATGGAAAGGGGGCTGAGGCATGAAGCTTTGGTGCAGGAGAATGTGTTCTATCCCAATGAGCGTGGGCACGAAATTTTTGCTCAAGCCCTTATCCAAAGGCTTGAGCGGATACTATCCGGAAGGAAAAGAAAAGAAGGTCAACAATAACAGGGGCGGTTCAAGAAAATCTTTTAACCGCCCTGGTCATGTGCACAGAGTGTAAATTTAGCTTTTAAATTAATTTTAAAAAGTTGGATTTGAACTGGCAGTTTTTAAAATATGGTTTTAACTCCATCGGACAATGGCTGATTACCAGAAGAAGTCATCAATGAATTTTGGTTGACTAACTTCTCTCGCTGTTGATACATAGTCTTCACTTTTTTCCCTGTAATACGCACCACAATATATTGATTTTTGTCCCTGCTTCAGCAGTCCATAATATTCTAAAATTTGACCTGATGCGTCCCTTGATAATATGCCTTTCTTGACTTCAATTTGCGTTTAAACTGGTGATAGGGGACAGATGATGAATCCTACTTTTTTACTTTCCTAAAGAAATCAAAAAAGCCAATCCAGCCCTTATCCTTATAAAATATATTAGGGGTTGAAGGAAGCCTCGGGTCTTCTTTGTAGCGCTTATGGTATTCAGTACTGGTCTTAATATTTTTTCCTGCAACAGCCCTTTTTAATTCTTCATAGGTGGGGTAAAAAACTTTTGTCGGCTTGCCAAAATAATCAGACCAACCAATCCATCCCTTGTTAGCATAAGTTGCATTAGGGTTTGAAGGAAGCCTCGGGTCTTCTTTGTAGCGCTTATGGTATTCTATTTGGTTCTTAATGTTTAATCTTTTAACAGCCCGCTTTGCTTCTTTGTAAATGGGGTAAAAAACTGTTCTCGGCTTGCCCAGAAAATCATACCAGTCAATCCGGCCTTTATCTTTGTAATATTTATTAGGGTTTGAGGGAAGCCTCGGGTCTTCTTTGTAGCGCTTCTTGTATTCATCTTGGCTCTTAATATTTGATCTTTGAACAGCCCGCTTTGCTTCTTTATAGGTGGAGTAAAAAACTGGTGTCGGCTTGCCAAATAAATTAAACCAGTTAATCCAGCCTTTATCAGCATAAATGTTATAAGGTTGTGAAGGAAGTCTCGGGTCTTCTTAGCCCACTTCTGCACAAGCCATTCAACACTTTATTAAGAAAGCAGAAAATTTACCATCTACAAAAAGTGCAACATGCTGCTATCAAGCGCAACAACTTTTTTCTCCTGAAAAAATTGCTACTTCATTATGAAGTCATCTCTAATATGTCAGATCGAATTCAAATTACTGCTATACTGCTGTCATATTCAATCTAAGTTATTAGAAATTATTACGTGACAGCCGCCTGCCATCAACTCAGCCGTTATCCTCAACCAGCTCAATGAGAATGCCGTCAGTATCATTCGGGTCAAGATAGGCGATCTTGGTTTTGCCTGTGTCAAAGATTCCGTCCTTGGTAATGTGTCCCAGGTGAATCCCTTTTTCCTCAAGCGCCTTGACCTCTGCTTCCACATCCTTTACCTGAAAGGCTATGTGGTTAATCCCCGGAGGCGGGTCGCCGGTCATCTCCCGGAAAAAATCCGACATGGGCTGGATCAGCTCAAGCTCGGTGCCGCCTATCTTTACAAACGCAAACGCGCCCGCGCCGCCGGTATCATCAGCGCTCATCAGGCGAATGTCCTCATCCGTCAGGTCAAAGAATTTTTTAAACATGTTTACCGATTTGTCCAGGTCATTGGTGATATAACCTACGTGCCGCAGCTTTCTCTTCTGATCATTCATGCTTTTTATTTTCCTTTCTGTCAGGTTTAGCAAATTATAACAATAAAAACAGAACCACTAAGGACACAGAACTGTTACAGAGATGTTACGGTTTCATCTTGAACTCTCCATGCCCCGTGTTGAGAGTATTTTAATTATTAAACATATTTCTCATTAAGTAAAGAGGAGAGAAAAGACATTTTTTATTCGTGCCCATGCTGGACCAGGGGAATAAAAAGCTTGCCGGACGGCACTGTCCTGATATAAAGAATTCTTATGAAACCATTATCAGAGCTTATACTCAACAGTGAGCGCTGGCTCATGAAAAGGACCCTCTCCTACGCCATCACGCTCAACTATGCGAAATTCACCTCCACGCTCGAAGAAGCATGGCGGACCTCCATCGCCGGGCTGTCGCAGTCACTCGTGGATGCGTTTGAACAGAGCGAGGCGATACCAGAAATAAATATAGACGAGGATTTCACGAGAGACTCTCTGGCGTCATTCGGGATTCTTGAAGCCCAGCGGCACCGCTCCCGCGGGGTGACCCTGATCATGTTTCTCGGCCTGATGAAATACTACCGCCAAAGCTACATTGACCTCATCATGGAAGCGGACTTTGCCGCCTTCTACCGTGAGCACAGCCGTCTTTTTACTGAGCGCTTTTTTGACCGGGTTGAGCTTGGCTTTGTATCCGAGTGGATCGGCACATCAATGGAGGCGCGCCTGGGAGAACTGCAGGAAAAAAACCGTCTCATGACTAATGAGAAAAATAAATATCTCACTATCTTTGAAAGCCTCTCCAACCCGGTGATCCTGCTGAATGAAGACCATAAGATTGACAACCTGAACTATGCTGCCGCCGAGCTGTTTTTCGGGCAGAAATCCCCTGGGGCGGCTTACTATGGCGAGAACCTGATAGAAGAAACGCTTCCGTGGCTGTCAAAGAGCCTGTCGGCGTTTATTGAGAGCGGCTCAGGCGAGGCGCGTTTTGAAACAGACATCGATACTGAAAAAGGCTGGAAATATTTTGAGATAAAGCTCATGCGCATGCTTGATGTCAGTGAAAAGTTCAAAGGCATCACCGTCATTTTCAATGACATCAGCGAGCGCAGGCAAATCGAGATTGAGCGGGAAAAAAACATTGCCGAACTTGAGGTCAAGAACCACGAGCTTGAACTGTTTTCATACTCCATCTCCCATGATCTGCGCGGCCCGCTGCTTACCATAAAGGAGCTGACGGAAACGCTTGCCGCGCGCCACCGGGAAATTTTGACTGAGGAAGAACGGAATTATCCTGATGATATCAACCGCGCAGTTGACCACATGGGCCGTTTTATTGACGACCTGCTTAACTACGCGCGCCTTGGGCGCAAAAGCGTATCGCTGCGGCCGCTGCCGCTCAGCTTCGTTATCGCCCAGGTGATGGATGTTCTGTCGTCGCGCATGCAGGAAGCAGGTGCCACGATAATCATGGCTGATGACCTCCCGGATATATCGGGCGACCAGACCCTGCTGCTGCAGATCTTCTCGAACCTGTTTGACAACGCGCTCACCTATCGCCCGGAGCAGCGCAGTCCGGAGATAGCGATAACCTGGCAACAGGACAACCAACAGGCCATTATCTGCGTGGCTGACAATGGCATCGGGATTCCTCAGGAACAGCAGGAACATATTTTCGAGATGTTCTACCGCCTGCACAGCGAAGACGAGTATCCCGGCACCGGCATCGGGCTTGCCATCGTGAAGAAGGCCGTGGAGATGCAGGACGGCAGAGTATGGATTGAGTCGGGGGTTAACCGGGGCAGTAAATTTTATCTCTCTTTTATGCTGGCCGGGCGGTAACAATGCCGGCACGGCATCCGCGGTTGCAATATACAGAACAGAGCGGGAGGTTATGAAAATGAAAAGAACTGTAGTGACCTGGACGTTAAGTCTTTTCTTCCTGTTTTCCTTTACCGCTTGTTTTGCCGGGGACCGGCAGGGCTCCCGGTTGCTACAGGTTTCTTTTTTCAACGGAGGAAAACTTTTTACCGCAGGCAGGTTAAAGGTCGTGCAGCTTAACGGAAGCTATCGTCAAATGGGCCGGCAGTACGGATGGCTTCTCAGAGATGATCTGAACAGGCTCTACGAGATCGCAATCAACAGCCGGTTTATCGGGAAGCAGGGCTTTACCCATGAACGGCTGCAGGTTATCGCTCAATCAATATTTGATGTGTACCCGCAACGATTTAAGGAAATCATATACGGCATGGCTGAAACCTCCGGGCTGGGCATAGATAAGCAGATAGTGCTCAATGCAATCGAATGGTACCCGAAAATTAATAGCTTTATTCCCCGCTGTTCAGGCTTGGCCGTATGGGGAGATTATACCGGCGGCGGACCCCTGGTGTTCGGCAGAAACAATGACGACAGCAGCTTCTATAAAGAGTTCGCGGAGTTTATGGTAGTAACGGTTTTTAACCCGAATGATTCGAGCATTCCCGCTGCCATCATTAATTACGCGGGGGTGATGTACGCGCCGACCGGCATAAGCCGGGAGGGAATTTTTCTGGAGCTGAATAGCGGAAATTGGACCGGCTATTACCCGGACCGGCTCTCGATTTTTGTTACGCTCTTTTCCTTTCTGCAGGATTTTTCGTCCCTGAGTGAACTGGATACGGCGTTTCAGTCCACCCGGGTAAATCTTTCCTCCATCATAAACGCGGCAGACAAAACAAGCGCCTGCAGCTATGAATGTCCGACGTTTGCTGTAAAGCGCAGGGGTCCGGACCGCGACGGGCTGCTTGCCGCGACCAACCATTTTGTTGACCCGTCATGGGAGCTGCCGCCGCAGCCGGATGATGAAGGGACTGAATGGACCGTGACCCGGCGCAATAACCTGCTGGCACTCGCAGAAAAATATAAAGGGGCTTTCGATGCTGAAAAGGTACAGGAGGTTCTTGATACCACGATTGAAAATGGCGGGGCCACCTATCCCGGCGGTACGATATATCAGGTTGTCGCGGTACCGGAGGAATTAAAATTATGGCTCAAAGCGCCCGGCCTTTTTGAATGGCAGGAAGTCGATCTGAAAGATCGGAAGAGCACACGTAAAGAGGAGCGAAAACAACATTCGTTCTCTCTGAACAACTGATTGCCCGGAATTTATCAGCCGGCCCCGGATGCGAGCAGGCTCCCCGCACGAATTCACTCCAGCGTTTCAAATGTTTCCGTATCAAGCGTTTCTGTAAACCTGCTGCCAACCAGAACACTTTCGTCCGTGTGCTGGCTCCATACTACGCGTGCCTCAATATTTATTTTATTCATTTCCCTGTTTAATACTTCAATAAAAATCGGGGCGCCTGCCGCAAAATCATCATCCCTGGGGAGTTTTAGACAAACGCCATTCACACTCATGTCAAGCACGGTACACTCTCTCTGCCTGCTGCGCTGTTCGTGAGAATATTTACCTTTCAGAACGAACTTAAAGCGGTCCCATGATCTTTTATCTTCGCTGGTTCTTTCAAGTTTGTTCATAATTCGTGCCTCTATTTTATTGATAGTGGTTATCGCAAAATTTCAGCAATTTATAAACTATATATCGGCATAATCATGAAATGGTCAATAACCAAATCTGGTTATTTTGAAAGATATTTTGCATTAGCAGCGCACTGTTTTTGCAGTAATCGTTGTAGTAATCGCCGTAAATCGGTGCAGGGGAAAAGGGAACGTGAAAGGAGACGCGCGGTCACCGGGAGCGCATGAATAAACCCCAGGCTATAAGGATCGAAGCGGCTGCGACCCAGATCGGAACGGTGTAAGGCTGGCCGACAATGAACCCGCCGATGAGCGGCGGCAGAAACTGGGTCATGGCCTGTACGGACTGGTTGATGCCGAGTATCTCCCCCTGTCGTTCAACACCGCCAAGGCCGGAAATGAGCGCCGTTAAATTCGGGTTGGACAGGCCGTTGGTCAGCGGTATGCAGGCAAGAAC
The DNA here is from genome assembly GCA_026388865.1 of Pseudomonadota bacterium. Classification (GTDB taxonomy): domain Bacteria; phylum Desulfobacterota; class WTBG01; order CAIYCZ01; family CAIYCZ01; genus JAPLIX01. Next base: position 27,429 of record JAPLIX010000367.1, read on the forward strand.
CGCAAACAGGAGCGGGTAATTCGGCGCCAGCAGCAGCACCGGGAATATGCCCGCCGACAGCAGGAGCGTAACGGTCAGGACCTGCGGCGGCCTGAATTTTTTTGACACCTTCGGGACAATCACGGCCTGCGTGAGTATCGACCAGATGCCGATGTAGGAAAAAATCATGCCGAGCTGGGACCGGGTCGCGGCGAACTTGTCGATGAGAAAGACCTGGAAGAACTGCGTGAAGAAATTGAAGCCGAAGCCGAGGAAAAAAACAACCAGGAACATGTTGCGGCTCACGGCGTCCTGAAAGGCCCTCATAACGTTGAGCGGGCCGATCAGAAGGTGAAAGTCAGCATGCCTCCTTCTTTCCGGGGGCAGGGTTTCAGATAGCTGCCACGCCACCTGCCCGATATTGACGAGCGTTAACAGAGAAGACAGCCAGAACGGGGTAGCATAATTAAACCAGGGTCGGATGGCAGGATCGGACAGGAACCCGCCAAGTGCCGGCCCGATAAACAGGCTCGCACCGAACGCAGCGCCGATGAGCCCGAAATTCTTCGCCCGGGACTTCTCGTCGCTTAAGTCCGCGATGGCTGACTGCGTTACCGCAATGCTTCCGGAAAAGCACCCCATGACGATGCGGCTGAAGAATGCGAGCGTCAGGCTTGCGCGCATGATGCTCACCGCCATGATGACAGAGCCTGCCAGCATGCCGGCAAGGCTGAAGAGCAGTATCTTTTTCCGGCCATAGCGGTCGGAAAGCGTACCGAGCATCGGGGAAGCGAAGAACTGGCAGAGCGGAAATATCCCCAGGATAAATCCCAGTATGGTGGTCCGGACCGGGATGCTGGTGCCGACCGCGATTATGCCGCCGCTCTGGTCCAGGCACAGCGGCGTGAAAATCGGGATGGCGATGGTCAGTCCTATAAAGTTAAGGAAAGCCGTAAAGGCAATGACGGCGAGGTCCCGCCGGAGATGTTTTTGTTCCATAAAAAATGATCGGGACAACGCCCGGTATCAGTCAATATATTTCAATTAGAGTAGGTACTTTTAGTTTATCTTTCAGTGGTTGAGATTGCCGCGTCATCCCGCCGTAACGGGATTCTTCGCAATGACAGAGCAATAGGGTTCCCGTTTAGACGGGACGGTGCTGCGCGGCAGTCTCCGGATGCGGTCGAGGCTGATTACTTCCCCTGCTGCTATTTACCCTTGAGCGCTTCCTTGATTTTAAGCCCGAGCTGCCGTGCCTGTTCCATGAATTCCGGCTTCTCCCGGACATCGTCCATACCCGCAATGGCCCCGAGCTTGCCCACGACCTTCATCTCGCTGTAACCAAGAAACTTCTCCATGACTTCCAATGTGTGCTCAATCCCGTGACCTGCCACGGCGCCCACCACGGCGCCGGGTTTTCCCGCGAGGGGTTTCCTGCCGTGCATGGGATTTTCCGATTCTTTGCCGATCCCCATGTAGCCAAGGGCAATGCTCCTATCCATCATGCTCTTCATCAGCCCTGAAACCTCGCCGTAGTAGCAGGGCGAGCCGAGGACGATGGCTTCGGCGTCAAGCATCTTCTTATAGAGCATCGTGGTCATCCCGTCCTGCTGCCAGCAGTTCCCCTCCACCACGCAGCGCATGCACCCCGTGGAGTAACCGGGGTTTATATCTATGAGCCATATAAGCTCTGATTCGCCTCCGGTCGCTTTCAGGACTTCTTCAATGAGGCCGCCGGTATTTCCCTCTTTCCTTCCGCTGCCGCAGATTCCCAGTATCATGGTGTACTCCTTTCAAACAGTAATTAGTTATGAGTATAAAAAGCAATCAGTCCCGAAAGCGTTCGGGATCAGCTGTCAGCGTTTTGAATAGTCTTTGTGCCTTCTGCCTTTGTGCCTTTTCTTCACTCCCCAACCCCGAAACCCTATTCCCCATTCCCGCGCTTACATTTTACCATGGTTCTTATGAAATAGCCCATGGGGCAGATGAGGCTGCAGTAGCTCCTTCCGCCCAGGAGCGGTATTCCTATCACAAAGTAAAAAAGCTCTGCGGTAAAGAAATATACCAGTTTCTGCGCAGAGCGCAAGGGGTAGATGGAGCCCGGCAGGGCAATGACAGCGACCAGCGCTGCGGTCATCAGGAAAAAATAGGCAGGAGGGATAACCTTTGCGATTCGGAGAAAACGCATGGGCTTCGGAGAAAAGACCCTGCCGTAGGTTTCAGAGAAGAACGCGCCGTGCGGGCAGAGATAGCCGCAGAAAGCTTTCGCGCCCCACTTGTAGGTGATGAGCGGTACAATGGCAAAACCCATAAACACGCTTACATAGAAGGCCGTTCTCGGGGTTGCCGGGTCAAATGCCTGCAGGGAGTGGGGCCAGGGGTAGAGCAGGCACGTCCAGCTCCAGCTGTCGAGAAGCATCGGGAGCGCGAGGATGACCGTGAAGTGGCATGCCGAGAGGATAATGAGGCGCAGCCTGCGTGCCGGGTATTTGACGATGAAATAGATGACCAGGCCCGCCATGATCATCTCGATGAGGAACAGGCTTGACCAGAAAAAGGCGTTTGCCATGCGCAGGGGTTTGTGGCCGAAGTCAGGGTTGAGCTCAAAGACGATTTTTACAAACTCGGAGGCGAAGGTGATGAAGAAAATCAGCCAGAGCAGGAATTTTAAACTGTTCTTTAATTTTTTCATCCGCTAATGTCCTGTAAGGTAAATGAATCGTCAAACATGAGCCACAGTCCCGATAGCTATCGGGAACACAGAGAATTATGATTTTCATTCACCGCCCCGCCTCCAGGCGAGATCATACTGCGCCGCATCAGATAGTATCTGGAGTTTTTTGTGCGTGTCCATAGACCGGAGAGGATAATTTCAGCTTGCGGAAAGTATAGGAAGACGGGCGTAAGGTGTCAACAGAATTTAAGAAATATTCTCTTTCTTCCCCCATCAATGCAGGAAGACACCGGCACACAGTCTGTACAACTGCAGGCCAGGCACTCAGCGAAGTAACCCGAGGACGATGATGACGGAAACCGATGTGAGAAAAAGCAGCCCGGCAAAAAAGGCGATGGAGAGAACGCTGGAGATGAGGAAGAAGATGGTGGCAGAGCCCGCGATTTCATCGATGAGAGTTTTCTGCGGTGCCCCGAGAGCATTAATAGAGCACAGTATGAGGAAACATATGCCTATCAGGGTGGCTGAGCTTGACAGTATGTGCGGCGGATTTGTTGGTGCTGGTACATTTCCTTCCGGCATGGGAGTTCTCCTTATGCGATCAGGCCCGGGAGCCAGTACTGGCAACGGTCATCCATGTGTAACCATGGAACTATTTTTTTATCGGGTAAAGTATAGGAAGGCGGGCGTAAGGTGTCAACAGAAATAAATTGAAATTGGGGACAGCGGG
>JAPLIX010000338.1 GCA_026388865.1 Pseudomonadota bacterium
GAGTGATGTGTAAAAAGAGGAAGGCAGATGATTGTATGAAAAAAACAGCGGGCAGCTTAGCGCTTCTTGCAGGCGCAGTTATTTTTCTGTTTGCTCTGGCCGGATGCAAAAACAATTTCACTGTGACGCTGGATAAGGACAGCTATACGGCTAAAGACAATGGCACTGCAACACTTACCAATAAAGGCCCTGTTACCGCATTTCTGCCAGGCTGCAGCCAGTTCTCCTATGAAAAGCTGGTTGACGGCCAGTGGATTGATCAGGGTCCCAATGTTGTCTGTGTGTGGGAGGGCAATGTGGTGCCTGTTGCTGCAGGAAGCTCGCACGAGTCAGCGTTTACTGCAAAAGACGCCGGCTCCTGGCGGCTCCGGTACCTGGTTGCGTTCGGCTGCACTGAAGGCAAACCCATGAGCGAGGCAAACTGCACGGCGCAGATTACCATCTATTCTCCGCAGTTTCAGGTGGCAGGGGGCTCGCAGGACAACGGGTGCGTGGAATCAGGCGGCACCGTGAGCGCGGCTAACTGCTGCCAGAGCAGCGGCGATTTTCCCAATACCTGCGCAATCGGTGCCTGCGGGTGCGCGCCAGAAAACAGCCATATAATATTGGCGTGCCTGTGCCCTGATGACATGTGCTTTGACGGCACAGCATGCGTGAAAACACAGTAATGAGTTTCGAGTAACGAGTGCTGAGTAAAATAAAAAAGGCGAAAAATTTTTCATGCCTCTTCGCCTTTTTATTTATTCACCGCTGAGAGCGCAGCGTTCGCTGAGGATTATCTATTGCCTTAAACTCATCACTCGTTACTCAGCACTCAGCACTTTTCCCTATTGCCTGTTGCCTTTCCCTGCTATTTATATTCGTAAAATCCTCTCCCCGTTTTCCTTCCCAGGTGCCCTACTTCCACCAGGCTTACCAGCAGCGGACAGGGCCGGTATTTCGGCTCCTTGAATCCGTCATAAAGCGCCTGCTGCATGGACAGCACCACGTCAAGCCCGATAAAGTCCGCCAGTTCCAGCGGCCCCATGGGGTGGTTCATGCCGAGCTTCAGCGCCATATCTATCTCTTCCCTGGTTGACACACCCTCATGCAGGCAGAAAATCGCCTCATTGATAAGCGTTTGAATCAGGCGGCTGGTAACAAAACAGGGCCGGTCAGTCACTGTTATGGGGGATTTACCCATCTCGAGCGCCAGGCGTTTAACGGTCTGATAGGTTTCCTCTGAGGTCGCCGGGGTTCTGACGATTTCAAGCAGCTTCATCTTCTGTGCCGGATACATAAAGTGCATGCCGATCACTTTGTCCGGCCGCCTGGTTGAACGCGCAAGCCTCCCGACGGGCACGGAGCTGGTATTGGTGGAAAAGATGACCTGCGGGGCACAGATCTTGTCCAGCGTTGAAAAGATATCAATCTTTGCCGCAGCGCTTTCCACCGCAGCCTCGATGATAAAATCCGCCTTTGCCAGGTCCTCAAGATTTTTCGAGAACGATATGAGAGACAGGACCTTGTCTTTGTCCTTTTTATCTATTTTCCCGATTTCTACCGCTTTGCTGAGGTTATGAGAGATCTCCTTCTGCGCTTTCTCAATCATCTCCTCGTAGGGCTCAACAACTATCACCCGGTACCCGGTCTGGGCTGCAACCTGGGCTATCCCCTTGCCCATCTGCCCGGCCCCGACCAGACCGATGGTGGTGATCAGTTTTTTTGCTGTCTTTTTACTGCGTTGCTTTGCAACCTTTTTTTGTGCTGTCATAAACTCTATGTAACCTCTCACTGATTAATTGTATTAATGAGCTGTCAGCTATCAGCCTTCAGCCTTTTCTTTGTGCCTTTTCTTTGTGCCTTTTTTCCATTCCGCAATCTGCATTCTAAAATCTGCAATTAGTTCTCCCCCCGACCACCTGTCCCTGCCTCCGGTGACAGGCTTAATAAAATAGTAAATCTATGGTGTTGTGTCAAATAAAAACTTGCCGCGCCGGACCGTCGGGCGCGAACGAAATATTTTATTGACATGCGCTATCGGTTAGGTTACTTAATATTTCATATACTTAACTATTAAGCTTATCACAACGGGAGGGGGTACAAAACCATGACGAAACAAAATACCATGAGCAGAATAGAGGAGATTGAGCAGCACATCATTGAGTTCCGCAACCTGTTCGTGCAGCTGTTCAAAAAGATGGTGAAAAGCAGCAGCACCAAGGTCGGCATCCGCTTCAGCCCATCCCAGATGCGCGCTATGGCAGCCTTTCATGAGGATCGGGAATATCGCATGGGCGAGCTCAGCAAGATTGCCCAGGTCACCATGCCCTTCATGACGGAAATGGTTGACGGGCTGGTAAAGGGGGGAATACTTGAGCGCGTCAGGGACGTTGCAGACAGAAGGGTCGTTAAGGTCAAACTGTCGAACCAGGGCAGAAACGTTCACAAGCAGTTCGTGAAAACACGGGCCCGGGAGGTGGAAAGCATTTTCGCCAAGCTCGACAGCAGAGATCAGGCAGAGTTACTAAAATTGTTAAAGAAAATGTCAGAGATTTTTAAAAAGATTTAAGGAAAGGAACAGGACATGCGCCAGATAGCGATTTACGGCAAGGGCGGGATAGGGAAATCGACGGTGGCAGCGCACCTCTCATACACGTTTGCCGACCGGGGGATGAAGGTATTGCAGGTGGGGTGCAGCCCGAAGAACGACAGCACCCGGCCGCTGCTGGATGATTTCCCGAAGACCATCCTGGATGTATTGCGGGAAAAGGAATTTGACTATGAGGCAGTGGAAGTGGGTGACGTGGTGTATGAATCACCCATAGCGTTTAAGAACGGGGGCAAAGTCTGCTGCGCGGAGAGCGGGGGCCCTGAGCCGGGGGTAGGCTGCGGAGGCAAAGGGGTGGTGGAGGCGATAGAGACCCTGACGCGGCTGAATGTTTTTAAGAACTACAATTTTGACATGGTCATCTATGACATCCTGGGGGACGTGGTATGCGGGGGATTTTCGCTGCCCATCCGTCAGGGCTATGCGCAGGAGACCTACGTGGTGGCGAGCGGAGAGCTTGAGGCACTGTACCAGGTGACCAATGTGTCAAAGGTCATCAAGCGTTTTGAAGTGCGCTCGGGTGCCAAGCTCGGGGGGCTGATCATCAACCTGCGCCGGGTAAAGAATGAACTGCAGATGGTGCAGGACTTTGCGCAGAAGATAGGCACGCGGATCATCGGCATCATACCGTTCAGCCAGATCGTGAAAGAATGCGGCGGGCAGGCCAAGACCGTGTTCACGCTTGCGCCCGAGTCTGAAGAGGCAAAAATATACACCGGGATCGGGGACGCGCTTCTGGCCAACAAGAACCTGGTGATACCGAACACCATAGATTTTGAAGATCTGTATGAATGGTGGCTGCAGTATTTTGAATAGAAGAGAGGAGAGACTGATGAGGCAGTTAGCAATATATGGCAAGGGCGGGATAGGGAAATCCATGGTTTCATCCCACATCTCCTTTGGCCTTGGGGACATGGGGCTGAAGGTAATGCACGTTGGGTGCGACCCGAAGCATGACAGCACGCGTCTTTTGCTGCGGGGGAAGATGCCGAAGACGGTGCTGGACACGCTGCGGCGGAAGAACTTTGATCTCAAGGCAATCACGCGGGACGAGATAGTGTTTGCCAGCCCGCTGAATGAGGAGTGCAAGGGGAAGATCTACTGCGCGGAGAGCGGGGGTCCGGACCCGGGTCTTGGGTGCGGCGGCAAAGGGGTGATCGAGGCGATAGAGGCGCTGCAGCATTTGAATGTGTATAAGGAGCTGGAGCTTGACGTGGTGCTGTATGATGTTCTGGGAGACGTGGTATGCGGCGGGTTCTCCATGCCGATCAGGCAGGGATATGCTGAGGAGATATATATCGTGAGCAGCGGCGAGATCGAAGTGCTGTTTGCGGCGTCAAACATCTGCAAGGCCGTGTCCAGGTTCGCGGGCAGGTCCGGGGCGCGGCTGGGCGGCATCATCGGCAACCTGCGGGAACTGAAGAACGAGGAAGAGATACTTACCACGTTTGCGGAGATGATGGGTACGCAGGTGGTGGGGTTTATCCCCTACAGCGAGAAGATAAAGGAATGCTCGGGGAAAGGCATGACGCTCTACCAGCTGGCGCCTGATTCAAAGGAGTGTGATGCGTTCCGGACGCTCACCGAAAATATCTGGAACAATAAAATGTTCACCATTCCCAAATCGATGAGGTTTGAAGACCTGTATGCCTGGTGGCGCGGAATAGTTAAAAAATAACCGGATATTATCTGGAACTCAAGAAATCAGGAAATTGTTATTTTTTTCATCATGAGTTCCTGAGTTCCAGATTAAATAATAGCAGAATATTTTCCCTACGTTCCCGATATCTATCGGGACTGCGGTGGTATCCTGACGAAACGAATAACCAGACAAGGAGAGCGCAGATTATGGCATTAAAAAATTATGAGCACTGCTGTTCAACAATTCAGGCACTGGCAAGCCTGGGAAAAATTGAAGGTGTTATACCGCTTCTTCACGGCCCGCAGCCCTGCTCCTATCAAAACCAGGTGGGCTCCATGTCGTGCCGCCCCTCTCAGCTGCTCACCGCGGGGACCCTCATCAACAAAAGCGATGTCATTTTCGGCGGCGAAGAAGGCCTCAAGCTGCAGATCGCAAACATCTACAAAAAATATAAACCGAAAGTCATTGTCGTCATCAACACCTGCGTGCCGCAGCTCATCGGCGAGGACATTGACGGCGTGATCGCCGAGCTCAAGCAGAAAATTCCCGAGCTGAAGGTGACCTATGCCCAGACCGGGTTCAACTTCCCGCGCTCCATGGTGCTGGGCTCTGATGTGTCCTGGGTATCAATTGTTGAGACCTTTAAGCATCTGGACAAGACGCCCGGCTCCATCGGCATTGTGGGAAGAGCCGGCCAGGACGCGGGAAACCTCGCGGCCCTGGAAATCCCGCTGAAGAAAGCAGGTCTCAACACCTTTGTCTTTCCCGCTCCGCACATTGATGAAATGGAACGGATCGTGTGCGCTGAGCACATCTACCCGATCCACGTCACGCCCTATCTCACCTGCAAAAAGCTGGATGAGGAATTCAATACCGAAAGCCGCTACATTGAAATTCCCGCGGGCATTGAAGGAACGTCCCGCTTTCTGCGCGGCATCGCGGATTATGAAAAATGCCAGAAGCTGCACGACATCGTGGATAAAGAGGAAAAGCGCGTTAAGCCGGAGCTGGAAAATATCCGCAGGGAATTCGCCAAACAGAAGGTGCGCATGCTGCTGGTCTCAGGGCCGGCCAATGAGGTGTCCATCGGCAAAATCATAGCAGAGTTCGGCGCCGAGGTTTTCATTGTCCCTGCCATGAAAAATAAATTTATGCAGCAGGAGAAAAAAATCATGGAGGAGCGCTACGGCGCTACCTTTATCGAGGAGGACTTTGACACGGTTGAAGACCTGATACAGCAATATAAACCCAACGTGGTCCAGGTCGAGTTCCAGGCCCAGGTGGAAACCGTCCCCTATTTCATTCCCACGCTCATCAACATGCTCTACCTGTGCGAATACGGCTATGACTACGCGCTTGATCTCGGCAGCAACTTTTTCCGGATTCTGCACCGGCCCATCTATGAAAAATGGCAGCTGCTCATGCAAACATACGGAGGCTTACAATGAAAGAAAATCTTCAGGCCGCTACACAGTTCAGGATGCAGGAAATACACACGCCGTCAGCCTTTGAAGGAGCGCTGTGGGCCGCGGTGGGAGTGAAGGACGCGCGCACCATTTTTCACGCGCCTCCCGGCTGCTATATCAACCAGCATGTCAATATTCTGATCAATGACTGGACCACCGAGCTCTACTCCACCAACCTCTCCTATGCAAACGTCATGCAGGGCGCGGAAGAAAAGCTTGAGGTGACCATGCGCAAGGTGCTGGCGAAAAAGCCGGCTGCTGTTATCATCGTCACCGCACCGAGCGTTGAGGTGACGCGGGATGATGTTGAGGGCGTGGCGCACAAGGTCGGCTTCAGGGACACAATCATCATCCGCCCGCCCATCGGCGGCACGCTGGGTGAGGGCAAGGATGAAGCCTTTCTGCAGATGCTCTCCATCATGAAACCGGCAAAGAAAAAGATCAAAAACGCGGTGAACATTATCGGGCCGACCTTTTCAACCTTCAACTGGCAGGCCGATGTGTTCGAGTTGAAGCGGATGCTTTCCTCCATCGGGGTAAAAGTAAACGCGGTGATGTCCGCCGGCTCAACCGTCGCGGAGCTGAAAAAGGCGCCGCAGGCAGCTCTCAACCTGTGCATCTACCCGTATGACTGCGGACAAAAAGTTGCGAAAGAGATGCAGAAACGTTTTGACATCCCTTATCTGGATGATATTATTCCCATCGGGTTTGAAAATTCTTCAGCCTGGCTGCAAAAAATCGGCCGGCTTCTCAACATTGATGCTGCAGCAGCAATAAAAAACGAGATGACCAATGCCTGGGAGTTTGTCCGCTCCAACATGGTATTCTCGGTAGCCTTTGAAATGTCTGCTGCGCTCTCCCTCGAAAACAATAACACTCATGCCGTCGGCATCAGCCGCTTTCTGAAAAACGAGATGGGCATGGATGTGGTCATGTGCGCCGTAAGCAGTCCTGCTGCAGGGGAAAAGATACGCGAGGTGTGCACACCGAAAACTGCCCGTTTATGGGCTTTATGGGCGCAAAATATCTGGTGCAGGCCATCGTCAATGAAGTGTACATGAAAATATTTCTTGAGACCAAGGGCGAGATTGCCGGCCCCATCTCATACGGAGATATTCCCTGGGACACTGCAGCGCAGGAAGCACTGATGAAGGTTTCGGAAATGATCCCGCATTTCATCCGCACCACTGCCATGAAAAAGCTGCAGCAGGTGGCGGAGCAGATGGCTAAGGAGCGCAATTCATCCATCACCCTTGCCATCATGCAGGAGGTCGCGGACAAGTACACACCGACAAAATTCAAGGCAAAATTTTCTTCTGTTTTTGACGGTGTCGAGGGTTCCCCTGCTGAAGAGGAGGAAGAGGCGCCCATTGACCAGCTGCCGTATGTCATGGAGTGGGAGGACACGGCAAAGCAGGCGCTCGAAGGAGTGCCCTCTCCGTTCAGGGTGGCTGCCGTCTCCGGCACAGAAGAGTATGCGCGCAATCACGGCTATATAAAAATTACCAAACAGGTTATGGAAGAATTCAGAAAAGAACTTGGCATGTAGGGGGGGGTTCCCGGATAAAAGACCCGAAACGGGCAAAAGATCGACAAGAACAAGGTACTGTCAAAAGTTCTATGAAAAGATGAGGA
>JAPLIX010000263.1 GCA_026388865.1 Pseudomonadota bacterium
GTGGCTCGTGACTATCAGGTTGTTGAAAAAGTGGTTTTTCACAGGCTGGTCAAAAACATTCAGATGCAAGGCGCGCGAAATCACGAGGAATGAGGCGTACTGCATGGTACGCCGCAATGACGAAGGATGAGCGCAACGGGAGCAGATGGGTGTTTTTCAACAGCCTGCTAGTGACCAGGGGCTCGCGACACTGACAACGGGGCATGAGCGACAAGTCACGGATCAGCTGAGCTGAGCGCTGAACGCTGACAGCTATTTACACAGGAGGACCGATGAAGCTAAACGACGGCATCTACTGCTACCAGTGGACCAACATGTTTGAAAACAACTGCAACAGCTATATACTGAAAAAAAATGAAACCGTTATCCTGATTGACCCCGGGCTCAAGCGCTATGTGCCGGCGCTGCTCATATCGGTTGAGCAGGACGGCATCAAGCAGGATGCTGTCAGCCTGGTCATCAATACCCACGGGCACCCCGATCATCTGGACGGCAATGCCTATTTTCTCGAGCGCAACGTTAAAGTGGCGCTCTCCGAGGAAGAAGGGAAATTTCTCCAGACAACGGGAAAGGACTTTTTCAGGATGTTCGGCCTGGAGCAACCCAGCGGCCAGACTGACATCAGCCTTACAGAGGGTCCCTTCAAGCTCAATGATATAGAGCTTGAGGTTCTGCTCACGCCCGGCCACTCTCCCGGCTCGATTTGTCTCTACTGGCCGGAGCAGAAGGCGCTCGTTTCCGGCGACGTGGTCTTCAGCCAGAGCATCGGCAGGACTGACTTTCCCGGCTGCAGCGGAGAGGCGATGAAGCAGAGCATTGAGCGGCTGTCAGCGCTCGATGTGGAGTACCTCCTTCCCGGGCACAATGAAATTGTCCAGGGGAAACAGGAGGTGAAAAGAAACTTCGAATTCATCAAGCGTGCGTTCTTCTCACATTTATAAAGATAAAGACGCTTGGCATCCATCCGGTATCGTGGTAAGATAATTGTGTAAAAAAAGAGCATGAATGGGCCGGCGTAGCTCAGTGGTAGAGCAGCTGATTCGCAATATATTCCAGTTTCCCAAATCGTATCTATTCAATCTTATACTCTGTATCTGTCCGCTTTCCTTTGAACCGCTACACCTGCCTCAACATAATTTCTTTGATAGCACTTCAATAACTATCTTTATCCTGCCGGTTTATTAGACTGGTTTTTAAACAGCTTATAAAAAATAAATTGAAAGCCGAATATAAGCAGGGATTTCTTGCACTCAGCTGAAGTCACCGGCTAAACCCTAAAGGGTCAATGCTGGTGATTACAAGAAAAGAAGCAGGCATACTTTTAACGTGGCTGAAGGACAGAGACTTCTATCATGCGTATATGCTGATGAACGTTATTTATCTGGCTCGGGCATTGTCCAGGACAACATGAAATTCCTGACTGACTATTGCCCATTGCTTTTTGCCAATCGAAGGGAATGGACGAATGAAAACAATCTCTCCTTATGTGCGAATTCTCGCAGTGACGATCGCAATAGTACTCAGTTCCTCGTTAGTCTTTGCGCAGGACGAGGGCTCGACGAGCTACGGCAAGGGCTTCCGCAAGGAGCAGAACGGCTGGATATATCTGCACATCGAAGGAGCCGCGAAAAATCGCGGCGAACAGATGGGCTATCTCATGGCCAGGGAAATAGACGGATACTTCAAGCTTTTGAAGGCCTCTATTGAAAGCAGGCAAAGCGGCTACGATTGGAAAGCCTACCGGGAA
>JAPLIX010000474.1 GCA_026388865.1 Pseudomonadota bacterium
GGGTTACGCCCGCCATCAGCTCTTACGGGATTGTGTACACCTACGATGCTGATGGGGTGCCTACCGGCATTGATGTTAAAACGAAAAGCATTGTATGGCAGGAGAAAAGCCTGGCACCAGCCGGACTTCAAACAGGGATTTCCTCTGTAATGATAGACAAGAATGAAAATATATACTTCTCCATAAAAGACGGCCTTGCTGTCTATAAAAAAGACCGGTCTCTCCTGTGGAAGCATCAGCCGAGTAATGACTCGTCCTATCTCGTGGGCAATTTCGCCACAGGCTCTAACGGGGTGGTATATATCTCTAACGAATCGTCCCGTTGCTTATTTGCGGTGAGTAAGGATTATACAATCGCTGCCAAGTGGTTAGTCAACTTACCTGGCACGATTGAATACAAGTTATCAGAGGTTTCAGACCCGGTGATCGGGCCTGATGGAACCATCTATCTCGTTCTTATTGGCTATGATGATTCAAAACGCGGTTTGCCGGATGCCTGGCATTCTTATGTTTTCGCCATAAAGGATGAAGGCACTAAGGGAACGGTGCTCTGGAAGAAAGAACTAGGCAGCGGGGGCGTTATTGCAGGACTGGCTCCGGTGCTTGGTCCCAGCGGTCTTCTGTACGTCGCAGCACAGCTTGACAGTAAGTACCTATTGTACTGTGTTGATACTGGCAGCAGCGGGACGGTTACATGGACACTGGATCTCCCGCAGGCACTCAGCGGCAACCCCATCATGGGGGCAAATGAAATCATCTACCTTATCGCAGATAGGGAATTTTTGGCTATCAATGGCAAGACAGGCGCTATCCTCAACAGCCTCGGCTATGCTGCCCAGCCAAACGGGGATATGGCAATTGCTCCTGATGGAACGATTTACTATACCGCCTATCACTATGACCGCGACATGAATTACTATCATACCATTATGGCGGTTTCTGCAAACAACCCGCCCAAGATTAACGCTGTTTCTGCCACCCCCCAGGAAGGACCTGCGCCGCTTGACGTGAGCTTTACCTGTTCTGCATCTGACCCGGACGGGAATGCCCTCTATTACTATTGGGATTTTGGCGACGGGCAGCACAGTCATGATCAAAACCCCACGCATACCTACCGGACTGAAGGCACCTATACCGTCCTGTTAACCGTTTCAGATACCATGGGCGCTAAAGCCACCAGCACGCTCACCATCACTGTCGCTGTTCCAGCTAACAAGCCTCCGGTAATAAGTTACTTTTCGGTAAGTCCCCAGGAGGGTACGGCACCTCTCACCGTACACTGTTCCTGCTCTGCCAGCGACCCTGAAAGGGATACGGTATCCTACCTGTGGGACTTTGGCGACGGCCAGACAAGCACTGCGGAAGACCCGTCACATACCTATCAGACGTCGGGTATATATACCGTAACGGTAACGATTGAAGATTCCCTTGGTGCAAAGACCATACGCACTGCTTCGATTCTTGTTTACGAGCAGGGAGGCGGCGACACCGGATTCACCGTGTCAATTACCGCAGAGCCCAAAAAGGGAGTCGCCCCTCTGACGGTCAATTTTTCAGCAGTGCCAACTCCGCTTATCGGCGGCATCAGCTACTCCTGGGATTTTGGAGACAGCCAGTCCGGCAGCAGCAGGAATACCACCCATACCTACACCCAGCCAGGCGCCTATTCTGCAACCGTTACCGCGCAGGATGGCAGCAGTCACTCTGCATCAGCGCACACTACCATACTGGTATCCGGGGCCGGACGCGAGACATACGAAACCGGATGCGTAACCATTGAGGCTGACACCATGGAAGCCCTGGCTGGTGAAAATCATTATCGCTTTTCCGGCAATGTGGTGTTAAATGGCTTTGTCAAATGCACCGGTACTGTTGAAGTCGAAGGTACTGAAATCAGCAGCACCGGCGACCTGTATATTGCGGTCGCTGGTTTCTCTCCGGCAGACAATGAAACATATTATATTGCACGGGGAGGATTTACCATTGATGCGAATGCTGATGAGCAGGGGGAGTGCTACGGCCAGATTACCCAGACTGCTGATATCGCATTTGACTTTTTTGGATTCCCTGTTGAATTCAGCGGCGTTAAGCTGTTTGAAGACCATGTGACCGTAGGTGGAGAACTCGTCATCCCCTGGATTGACGTGGGCGGCGTTGAGATTACGTTTACCATCTCTCCTGACGGGATTGATTTTTCCGGCAAGATTACGCTGCCGAACTTTGAGCTGAGCGGTTTCGGTTTAAGCGGCGCCTATATGGAGCTTGACACTGAAAAACTCGTCTGGGAAGGAGGCGGAACACTGAAAGTACCGGGAATGGGATTTGAGCTGGGCGTTGAGATCGGCTTCCTTGCGGGAGTCCTGAATCTGATCCATGTCGAGATTGGCGATCTGAATAAACCCATCCTATTTACCCCTACCCCGCCGCCAGCACCTGTCGTATATCTGCAGAAAATAAGCGGCGGGCTGGAAAACATCGCGCCGGATGCTGCAGATCCGCTCATCCTCAGTGCCGGTGCGGGCTTTACCGGCGGACCCAAAATAGAGCTGCCGAGCCTTAACCTTCTTTCAGGCGCGCTTAAAGTGGCAGGCGGAGAATACGCAATCCTCGGCGGTGATATTGATCTGGAGATTGACACCGGCGGCCGCTTTACAGCTGAAGGCACCGGTTATCTCTTGAATGATGCCTTCGGCACCTTCGGCGCTTTTGTGCTGATTCTTGACATCAACAAGGGCGTCTATTTTGAAGGCAATCTCTATTACCCGCCGGGTGAGAATTTTGCAATTCTGGTTGTAACCGGCAAGGGTAAAATTGATTTTGATTTTAACTTCCAGTCCAGCCTTGAAGGCAAACTTAAAGCCCCCGATATCTGGCCTATTATCGGCGGCATGACCTTCGGAGCTGCCAAAACATACATAGATAATGACCTCATCAGCGCCGGGGTGAAGCTTGGTAAGAAGATATGCGTGCTGGGAAAATGCGCCGACCTTTCCATCAAAGCAGCGGTCACCTTTGCCTTTGCAGATGGGAATTTTTCAATTGCTCAGAATTGGGACAATATCGGCGAAGTGCATTTTGATAATCAAATGCGTGCTAACATTATGGGAAGCGCCGCGGTAAGCTCGGCAGGCACCCAGTTCACCGTACCGTCAGGGGCATCAGTTGTCATGTTCAGAATGGAGGCTCAGGGAAATCCATCCTTTACGCTTGAAGCTCCGGATAAAACGGTTTACACCCCGAATGACGAACAAGCTTTATGGAGGGAAAATACCGCCATCGGGGAGCTGTGGTGCGCCATACCACAACCGCAGGCAGGTGTATGGAAGGCCACTGCAGGGACATCTGTCAAGACCTACACCATGCAGATGCTCATGGAAAACCAGCCGCCCGCACTTTCCATCACTGCTCCTGATAAAGATGCCGAGGTTGAAGCGGGTAAAACCGTTGCAATTTCCTGGGAAGGAGATGACCCGGACAGTGACGCCCTGATCAGCCTCTATTATGATGAAGACCGCGAAGGGGAAAACGGCAACACCATCACCGCCGGTATTTCTTCCAGCAGCACAAAGAACACGTACTCATGGGATACGAAAGGCGTTGCGCCCGGCCGCTATTATATTTACGGCAAAATAGATGACGGGAAGAACGTGCCGGTATTTGCCTACAGCCGGGGAGCAGTCACCATAAAGCGCAGCGACTTCCCTGCCCCGTCAATCACTTCCGCTGCTCTTGGTCCGGAGGGGCTTTCCCTGGCGTGGAATGCAATTAACGGAGCAGACGGCTATCGTATTTATTACCGGGCTGTAGCAGATGATAATACTCTTGAGGAAGGCAGCGCCCAGGCAGTGTGGGGGGAGACCAGCTCGGTGCTGAATAATCTTGACTGGGGCAGAAGCTATAAAATAGCAGTAACCGCTTTTACCAGAGACGGAAAGGAAAGTGATTTTTCCGGGCCGTTAGATATAAAAATGACTAACAGCCAGGGTAACAATTCCCCTGAAATACAGTCACTGCCGGTAACAATGGTACGGGCAGGTGAAACCTATACCTATCAGGTGGATGCCCGTGACCAGGATGGAGACGCACTCACCTACAGTGTCACTAAAGCTCCTTCCGGCATGAGCGTGAACAGCACGGGTAAACTCTCATGGGCAACCGATACCGGAGATGTGGGACTGCACGAGGTGGAAATTGTGGTTACTGATTCCCACGGTGGAGCAGAAAGCCAGGCTTTTAAACTCCAGGTCATTGCCGAAGAAGAGGCAAACCCCGGTCCCTATGTTGCTATCCGGTGCAGCGGTACTGCCGGGCCGGCACCGCTTACCATTACCTTTCACGCAACGACCGCAGACATTAACGGGGATACCCTGCAGTATGCCTGGGACTTTGGTGATGATGAGACCGGCGCTGAGCAGAACCCTTCCCATACGTTCCAGAGCAAAGGGCGTTACAGTGTGACGTTGACAGTCACTACTGACTCAGGTCTCTCTGCATCTAAAACAGTAATGATACAGGTCACTGATAAGATTCCATTAGTGTCACCGCCAAAAGTCCGCGCCCAGGTGCTGGGCTCTACGGTTACTTTATCTTGGGACGAGGTAGAAGGTGCAGCAGGATTCCGGTTTCATTATGGTACAACTCAGAATGATATTAATTACACTCATCCAATAGATGTTGGTAAAGTTAATAAGATTATCTTTACCCGTGTCCCCAAGGGAAATTATATGCTGGTGTTTCGCTCGTATCTTTCATCAGCTGGTGAGACATGGGATTCTGAGCCGGTTTCCTTTGCGGTCAAATCTACCATCCCCTTCCCTTCAGCAGCTTCTACCGGCGTGCTTGAAGGCGTTGTCACTGATGTAAAATCCGGAAACCCGGTTCCCGGTGCAACGGTAAATTTTATTTTTTACTCGCCAAAAACCGACTCAGCCGGGAAATTTAAGATCGAGCATCTCCCCACCATAAAAAAGGCCCTGCTCAGTGCTGCGGCGTCTGGCTATAGCGATGGCACTCCGGTGAGTGTAGCAACAGAATCGGGGAAAACCGTAACCTGCAATGCGCAGCTCACCCCGCTTGGTGACTATGACCTCTGTGGGCAGGTAACCGGAGCGGTAACGCAGGGAGTGACAATGACTCTCTCTGAAAAATCAAGCGGTACTCTCCAAACCGATGCATCCGGCAATTACTGTTTCCGGAATCTTGAAGCAGGTTCATATACCCTCACGCCGTCTCTCAAAGGATACGTCTTTGAACCGCCGAGCAAAAGTGTTGAGATAACGGATACGGATGTCAGCGGCGTTGACTTTACGTCTTCAAAGGGCAGTTGCCCTGCGCAGTTGGCTGCACCGGATAACATTGCGCTGCTGCGCCGGTTCAGAGATGAGGTGCTTGCGCGGTCACAAACTGGTAATGAATATATCAGCCTCTATTACCGGCATGCACCGGAGGTTGCTCGACTGTTGCAGTTGCAGCCCCATCTCAGAAAAGATGCCGCACAATTGACGCAGAACTTAAAACCATGGATGCTTGCACAGCTAAGCGGCAAAAAAGTGCGTCTTCCGTATCATACTAAAAATCACATTGCTGCCTTTGTAAAAGCTCTGCGTGTAAAGGCAAGCCCATCACTCAAAGCTGATTTGCAGCAACTACAATACAACTTTAATCAATAGGGTATTCTATTTATATACCAGACAAAAGTGCCGAGGCAGCAGCCTAAAATGGTTGCTGCCTCTTTTTAAGAGGCGTTGTTAAATTCATGCAATTATTTGTTATTGCATCACATTACCAATTAATCCTTGACATTTATTTTTGCAAGCGCTATCAAACTCAATCTCATTTTATAACTGGAGCAGCAGAATATAAGAGCTGCGAAGTTACGGCGTTACTTTTTTTAAACTCGCCAACGCGTTAACGCTTCACCCTTGAAGAGGTGAGTCCGGTGCATGATCTTTACTACTGGATTGCCCTGCGTACAGTTTTTGGCATTGGAAATATAAATTACAAGAATCTTATTACTCATTTCGGGGGACCGGAGAACGTCTTTCATGCGAGGCCCGATGAACTGGAACAGATTGAAGGGATCCCGGTTAGGGCTATTGCGTCCCTCAGGAATTTCAAGCCTGACAAAACAATAGATAAAGAACTTGATCTCATAGATAAACAAGCAGTCACGGTGATTACGCTTAATGATGCAGCGTATCCGGATAGCTTAAAAAATATCTATGACCCACCTCCGTTCCTGTATGTCAAGGGGGCACTAAGCCGGCATGACGATACTGCGTTTGCGATAGTCGGCTCGCGTAATGCCAGCGAATATGGCATAACTGCAACAGAACGGATTAGCAGGGAACTCGCACTCCATGGACTTACCATCGTCAGCGGTATGGCCAGAGGCATCGACTCATGCGCCCACTACGGGGCACTGTCAGCCAAAGGAAGGACTATTGCGGTCCTCGGCTCTGGCATTGATGTTATCTATCCGCCGGAAAACAGGCGGCTGTATGAAGCCATCACCGGGCATGGTGCAGTTATTTCTGAATTTCCCATGGGCACCAAACCAAATGCCTATAATTTCCCTGCCCGAAACCGCATTATCAGCGGACTGTCCCTGGGCGTTCTCGTTGTTGAGGCAAGTCTGCACAGCGGGTCTCTTATAACAGCACAACTGGCTCTTGATCAGGGGCGTGATGTATTTGCCGTGCCGGGCAACGTTCACTCCTACAAAAGCAAGGGAACGCACAAGCTGTTGAAAGACGGTGCCCGACTGGTGGAAAGTGCTCAAGATATACTGGATGAAATCCGAGTCAACGGTTCGGTTACGGCGATGCGGCAGGAACGGGAGGATATTCATCTTGATTTGAGCAATGAGGTACGTTCCGTCTATACGCTGCTCAGTGAAGAACCGCTCCAGATAGATGAGATAATTTTAAAATCTGGTATTACCAGCAGTCAGGTTTCAGCGCTGCTGCTGGAGTTGGAGCTGAGCGGACTTATAAAACAGCTCCCGGGGAAACACTTTATTAAAACAATACCCGTTTGAAAGCTCTCAGACGGCAGTTCCCGATTTCCGCTACCTATGCCGTGTGCTGAAAGCTCAATCTTAATGCGAGGCTAATAAATTTCCATGACAAAATCTCTCGTCATTGTCGAATCACCCACCAAAGCAAAAACCATTTCACGATTTCTGGGCAAGGACTTTGAAGTTCATGCGTGTCTGGGACATATCCGCGCTCTCCCCAGCAAGCAGGGCTCAGTAGACATCGAGCACGACTTTGAGCCAAAGTATGAAATACTTCCCCAGAGTAAGAAATATCTGAAAGAGATATCCAAATCTCTTAAGCACTGCTCCACTATCTATCTTGCAACAGACCTTGATCGGGAGGGTGAGGCAATTGCCTGGCATCTTCTGTCAGCTTTGAAGCTTACCGCTGATGCAACTGGTGACAGCGCCACAGCTAAAAACAAGAGTTACGAAATACAGCGGATTACGTTTCATGAAATCACCAAAGACGCTATAGATGAGGCGCTGAAGAATCCCCGCAGCATCTTTAAAACTCTGGTAGATGCTCAGCAGGCCCGTGTCGTGCTCGACTATCTGTTCGGGTTCAACCTGAGCCCCTTCCTCTGGAAAAAAATCCGCTACGGTCTGTCAGCCGGCCGCGTGCAGTCCGTTGCCCTGAGGATCATCTGCGAGCGAGAGCGGGAGATTCGGGCATTTCAGACAGAAGAGTACTGGAGCATTAAGGCCCAGTTATCGCCAGCGGCAGATAAAGAATCTGCTTACTCCTTCGCTGCCCAGCTCATTCAGATGAACGGACAGAAGCTTGATAAAATGTCCATTAGTACTGAGCAGCAGGCCCGGGAGATAGTCCAGAGCCTGCATGGCGCTCGGTACCAGGTAGATAAAATTCAGAAGAAGGAGATTAAAAGAAATCCGTCGCCGCCCTTTACCACCAGCACCCTGCAGCAGGAGGCTGCCCGGAAGCTTGGCTTCTCGGCAAAAAGGACCATGTCTGTAGCCCAGCGGCTCTATGAGGGAATCGATACGGGAAAAGGCACCATGGGTCTTATCACGTACATGCGGACTGACAGCGTACACCTGGCACCGGGCGCTGAGAAAGACATCCATGCTGCAATCGTTACGTTGTACGGAAATGAGTTCGCGCTGCGAGCGCCGCGCATTTTTCAGCAGAAATCAAGGAATGTGCAGGAGGCGCATGAAGCAATCCGTCCCACAGACTTCTCCCAGATACCTGAAACCATACAGAATGCGCTCAAACCTGATGAGTTTAAGCTCTATGATCTGATCTGGAAGCGCTCATTAGCCTGTCAGATGGCCCAGGCAATTTTAGACCAGATCTCGGTGGATATCACTGCACAGGACGTCTTTATCTTCAGGGCTACCGGCTCAACCGTCAGGTTTCCCGGTTTCATGCAGGTCTACATCGAAGGCCGGGATGAAGAAAATGGCAATGGAGAAGGCCTGCTGCCACCGCTTCAGGAAGGACAGGGGCTTAATCTTCTGGAACTTGTCCCGGAGCAGCATTTCACCCAGCCTCCTCCCCGCTATACCGAAGCATCCCTGGTTAAAGCGCTGGAGGAATATGGCATCGGTCGGCCATCAACCTATGCTACCATCATCAGCATCATTCAGGAACGCGAGTATGTTAAGCTGGTCAATAAGCGTTTCCATCCGGAAGACATCGGCCTTATTGTCAACGACCTCCTGGTCAATCACTTCTTCAAATATGTTGACTATGAGTTTACCTCCCATCTGGAAGATGAGCTCGACGAGATCGCCCGGGGCGAAAGCACCTGGAAGCCGATGGTGCGCAATTTCTGGGAACCGTTTATTTCCCTCATCAGGCAGAAGGAACAGGAGATACAGAAGTCTGATGTGACAACTGAAAAAACCGAGGAGTCCTGTCCAACCTGCGGAAAACCGCTGGTAATAAAACTGGGCAGGTTTGGCCGGTTCTATGCCTGTAGCGGCTACCCGGAATGCACGTATAAAAAATCCCTGAAAAATAATGGTGACGCTGCCTCGGCTGAACCGAAACTGACCGAGGAAAAATGTGAATTATGCGGCCAGCCCCTGGTGATAAAGGAGGGGCGGTACGGGGCATTTCTCGGCTGTTCGGCATATCCTGCCTGCAAATACATCCGCTCACTCAACAAGCCGGTGTCCCTTGAAATAAACTGTCCCCAATGCGGACTGGGAAAGGTGCAGGAAAAGAAGAGCCGCAGGGGCAAAATATTTTACAGCTGCGCAACGTATCCTAAATGCTCGTTTGCCTCCTGGGACAAGCCGATTGACGAAGCCTGTCCGCAGTGCGGATCACCCTATCTTGTGGAAAAAAAATCCAAACGGGATGGCGTGACCGTTAAGTGTCCTGATAAAGAGTGCAAATACAAAAGATCCATAGATGAACCGGACGAAACGTAATCGTCGTTATGGAGTGGCGGAGATGGGGAGTTTAGGAGTGGTAACTTTTTACCCTTCGACTTCTCAACTCCTCAACATCCAAACTGCGTAACTCGCCAACTCTTAAACTCAGTTTTTCTCCCCGTGAATCACTCCTCACCAGTAATCCACATCATTGGTGCCGGTCTTGCCGGGTGTGAAGCTGCCTGGCAGGCTGCCCGCAGCGGCTGCCGCGTAGCCCTGTATGAAATGAAGCCCCTTCACTTTTCGCCGGCACATACATCCCCGGACCTGGCCGAACTGGTGTGCAGCAATTCTTTTAAGTCAAATGATCGGGCCAATGCCAGCGGCCTGCTGAAGGAGGAGATGCGCTGCAGCGGATCGCTGATAGTTGCGACGGCTGATGGTCACCGGATTCCTGCAGGCAATGCGCTGGCAGTTGATCGCACGCAATTTTCTCATACCATAACTGAGACTCTTGAACAGGAACAGAATATAACCATCATACGCAAAGAGGTGACCGAACTGCCTGCTGAAGATATGGTCATCATAGCAACCGGGCCGCTCACTGCAGACGCATTTACAGAACATCTTAACCAGCTCATCGGGCATGATTTCCTTTTCTTCCACGACGCCATTGCCCCCATCATTGAAGCCGACTCTATAGATTTGGCAGCTGCGTTCAGGGCATCCCGCTATAATAAAGGCGCTGCAGACTATATTAACTGCCCGCTCTCACAGGAAGAGTACTATCGTTTTGTCGGTGAACTGCTCGCTGCAGAAAAAATGCCCCTCAGGGAATTCGAAACACTGGTGCCCTACGAGGGGTGCATGCCCCTTGAAGTAATGGCATCCCGCGGAATAGAAACACTTGCTTTTGGCCCTATGAAGCCCGTAGGCCTGGTTGACCCGCATACCGGCAAACAGCCGTATGCAGTCGTGCAACTGCGCCAGGAAAATGAAGCGGGAACACTGTATAACATGGTTGGTTTTCAAACCCGTCTTAAATGGCCGCAGCAGAAGCGGGTTTTTTCTATGCTGCCAGGATTAGCCCGGGCAGCTTTTGCCCGTTACGGAAGCCTCCACAGAAATACCTACATTCACTCTCCTTCCCTGCTTTTGAAAACGCTCCAGTTAAAAAAGAATCCGCGCATTTTTTTTGCAGGCCAGATAACAGGAGTTGAAGGATATATAGAATCTGCTGCTATGGGCCTTGTGGCAGGCATCCAGGCAAGCCGATTTGCCAGGGGTGAAAATCCGGTAACCCCTCCGCAAACCACTCTGATAGGAGCTTTGCTGGCATACATAACCAGCCCCTTTTCCGCAAGCTTTCAGCCCATGAATGCTAATTTCGGCATCCTCCCTTCTCTTGAGGTGTCGGTGGGTAAAAAAGACCGTAAAATAA
>JAPLIX010000014.1 GCA_026388865.1 Pseudomonadota bacterium
CAGGTCTGTTTCCCTTTTGTCTATCAGGTTGTTGAAAAAGTGGTTTTTCACAGGCTGGTCAAAAATATTCAGATGCAAGGCGCGCGAAATCACGAGAAATGAGGCGTACTTCCTAGTACGCCGCAATGACGAAGGATGAGCGCAACGCAGCAGCTGGGTATTTTTCAACAGCCTGCTATACCGGTAACTGTGCCATCCACTGACCGGCTCTTACCATATCAACACCCCCTCTGTGCTCCTCGTGCCGGAGATTATGGACAAGTTGGACACAGCGCGCCTGTGGGAAGCGCGCTGCAAAATTTATAAGGGATCGTGACGGCGCGTTGTCCGTAAGCTTTACCTCGATGAGGTGTTCAGGCGCATCATCAACAGTGAGTACAAAATCAATCTCCATGCCGTCTTTTGTCCTGAGGTATTGCAAATCAACATTTTTTCCAAACGCATCGTGGAGATAATGGACATATTTTAAGAGGCACACCGCACAGGTATTCTCAAGCCGCACACCTTCATCGCCCTGCACAAAACCGCTGTCATAAAAATAAAGTTTCGGCGCCTTAAGAAGCGAGCGGGCTACCTGCCGGTGGTAGGGCCTGACCAGAAAAACAATATACAGCCCCTCAAGTATTTGTATATATTTCTTTACCGTATTGGGAGATACCTGCAGGTCTTCGCTCAGCGAAACAAAGGAAACCGGGGAGCCTACCCGTTTCCGCAAAAGCTCAACCAGCAGCCGCATGGTTTTAATTTCATGGATTCTGCTGAACTCAAGGATATCTTCACGGATTAAATCTGTGTAATACTGGTTTCTCCACCGTGCCGCTTCTTCAGCCGAGCCGGAAAGAAAAGGCTCCGGAAATCCGCCGAGTATATTCAACTTCTCTAACGCATCATGAGGGGCTGCTGAGCCCTCCAGTTCCTTAACGGAAAAAGGATATAACCTTAAATGAAAATACCGCCCGGCAAGAGATTCCCCGCTTTGGCGGAAGGTTTCAAGACGTGCGCTTCCCGTAATCAGAAGCGCTTGCCCTTCGGGACGTGCATCGAAAACCCCCTTGAGGAAATTCTTCCAGTTCTTCATTTTGTGAATTTCATCAAATACAATTAAATCAGCATTCAGTTTCCATGACTGTCGATGAATTATTTCCCGGTCCCCCATCAAATCATAGTTGAGATACAGGGGATTCTTGAACTCTTCCATTATCTGTTTGGAAAGATACGTTTTCCCAACCTGACGTGGGCCGGTGATAAAAACCATCTTTCTTATATCTTTCAGGACTTGAGAATATAAATATCTCTTCATGTCGACTATTTTGCACAGCATTGCTAATTAGTCAAGACTATTTCGAAAAGTAATGCGTTTTAGTCTGGCGCAAGCAGTACCTTGCTAATGAAATGAATAAACTGTGGGCTATCCATGGCTGCGCCTCGTTAAGGCTGAAAATAAAGGGCTTTGTTCCCTTTATCATCTGAAAATGTGAAAGGCAAGAAACTGGTCTTCTCCATTACGGCGGATGACGGCGTTGATAAAATATCCGAAGCCACCCACGAGCGGTTCGTGATTAATGCCGAGGGGTTCAATAAGAAAGTTGCAAAAAAGCGCGAAGAGGTGTTTGAGAGGTTCAGTAACTTCGGCCTGCCGCCTAACCGATAGGGTCGCATACTACCAGTAAGGACCTATGGGTATGTAGCGGGACTTGTAAATATCCAGATCCGTATTAATATCATAGCCGTTGTATTTAAGGCGGTTAAGCTCGATCCCGTCACTCAGAAGATCGCCCCGGGCAGTCACAATGCCTTTCTGCGACCTTGCCATTAGCGCCAGGTCAACCGCGACCGGGGCCGGCAGGAGCCGGTAGTGCTCCTCATAGCAGTGAAGCTTTTTCCCGTCCTGCTCCATAAGGACATACCACGTCCAGAAACTCCGGAACCCGCTATAGACAATGGGCGCGGACACCTCGATCTCCCTGCCTTTATAGCGGTCGTAGTGCTCCGTTACGTCTTTCAGGGTTGCGGTTATTACAACGTGCTTGTCTTTATACTGCTTCGGGTTTTTCAGGTACGTATCCAGGTCCACCCGCACCAGCTCTTTCATGCAGCCGGTCATTGCAGCCAGCAGGAGCGCGCTGTATAAAAGACTTTTTATTTTATGCGACAGCTTCATATAGTCTTCCCCAGCCCTTTCACTTTTCACTTTCCACCTTTCACTTCATATTGTACTAATTCAAGGGTCCGCCGGGGAGTGCCGGGGGGGCCTTCAGGTCCTTCGTATTTTACCAGGCAGTGGGGCGGCGCAGCGCTGTACCACAGGTTCAGCTTCGGCAGGAAGGTGCCGATAAAACCGCTCATGCCGAAGTCAAGCTTGTGGCACTCGTAGGTTTTGCCCTTGATGGTCACCTTTTCAATGCCCTTATAAATGAGCGTCATGGTGTAGCTCTTCTCGTTTCCTTCCCCGTAGTAGCCGATCTTAAGGGACGGCAGCTTGCCGAAGGGATAGCCGCGCATGATGTGCATCAGGATGTTAAAGTCGGCGAGCTTGATTTCCCCGTCCTTAAATGTCTGCTTTTCACTTACCACATTCAGCATAGAATCAAGCGTTGCGTCGGTATATTTGCGGAGCGCGTGAACAGACACCAGGGCCAGGGTCTTTTTATCAAGACGGATCACTTTGTCCTGGCGCGTTGAGAGCGTCGTTATTTCATAGAGCTCCCGGCTGCCATCTTTTTTAACGATAACGGTACTATCCATGGTGAACTTACTGTCGCTGACCCGCGTGTCATAAACAGCATGCTCGCCGTTGGGAATCTGCGGGTCAACAAGCGGCGTTTCGGCTAACGCCGTGCCTGATAAAATTGCGACAGCAATAACGGACAGAACAAGCAGATGGCTATTAGAAAATTTCATGGCTGCGATCCTTCTCCTCAACGTGCTTATTCCATGGCAATTACTTCTACAATGCCGCGGTCACTTGATTACGGTAACGTTTAATTCATCCATGAGCGCTCCCGCGCACAGGATTTCTTTTATCTGCCCGAGGTCTCCCTTCAGTTTGGGACTTGCCTTGGCTGCAAACTGATCAAGTAAGGCTACCATGTCCTCTACTGCCTGCTGCCTTATTGTTGCCTCACCATTACAGAGCAGTGCTTTGATGCCCGGCAGAATCTCATCCGCAACTTTTTTTGCCTGCTGGGCCAGTTTTGGGTTCAACACTAAAAGAAGAGAAAGCTCCAGAGAGTTATCATACAGCAAATGCGTAATTTCCCTGCCGGCTTCGGTATTGTTTAAAACCTCGTTTCTGAAAGTTCTGAGAAGTGAAAGGTTGGCATCCTTCTTTTCTCCCCAGATTTTGGCGTATGACTGCGGCCAGAACGTGGCGGTTGCCTGGGTAACAGCATCTACGCCGGCATACGTGTTCCCCGGTGCGCCGGCAAAGCAGGAGAGCGACAATACAATGATGGCCGCGGCAATCAGCCGGTTGATTTTAAAATGCGTATTACTTTTCATGGCAGCTCCTTTTTGAATACAGTTTCAATTTCAAAAATCACACCCTCATTATTTAGCATAGAGGATAAAAAAGAGCCAGAGGCATTCGATATCGTGAAGCGATGAGGCTGGAAAAAGCGCAGCAGGCGGGGATTGCTGATCTATTGATGAAGCCGTATAACAAGACCGACCTTTCCACCAGTATCAGGCATGTTCTATATAAAAAAGAGAGGGTCTTACTGAAAGAGAATAGTCAATAGCAGCCTTGACCCCCATTCTTCCCAAGAACAGGATGGTGTATGTATTACTGCTCGATCTTCAGTTTGAAATCGTCCCGTTCTTCTTCCAGTTCCCGCAACAACTTAACTGCCCGATCAAAATCCTTGCCCATCAACGTCCTTGAATCATCAGCGTGCTTCCAGACGATCTCAAACGAACCTTCGACGTCAGCAGAAAGGACATCCCAGAGCGCGTCAAGATTGCGGCCGAAGTGCTCCGGTAGAGAGAGCCGGATCGAGAGCTGATCATAGAGATCATCGAGCGAACGTATCGCGCTCCCGTTCAACTTGCATCGTTTTATCGGCATGCCGGCACCTCCACAAAGGTATTGTAGTGGTCCACGGTCACAAACCGCTCCCCGTCCCAGGAAAAGACGAGGCGTTTGCCTCCCCGGTGTCCACCCTTGTAGTCAAGGTCCGCTTCGCGCCATTTTTTGTCGGGCAGCCGGCCCTCCAGGTTCCTAAACCGGTCGCCGCCAATGCTTGAGCCCCTGAGTGTGCTCACTGACCACAGGTCCTTTCCGGGTTTCCATCCCTGCGAGCGGGCCTCCTGTTTGGTCACGAACTTGGGAGGAAGTTTTTTGTTGTTCGTACTGTTCAGGCTGCGGAGTATCTCGATCAGTTGCTGCTCGTCGATCTTGGGTGAGAGCCGCACATTGACTGCATGGACTATCTTCTCGCAGGATTCTGCATGCACCTGCGTCTGCAGGAAGAAGCAGGTTAAAATGAGGAGAATGGTTGATCGGGTCACTATCCGTTGTACCATTGAAGTCTCTCCATTTATTTTATGCAATTAACATCAGGCATCAGATAGAGGCCGCTTTGCGAATGATTCTCTGCAGCACATCAGTCGATGCTGCTTCCATTCACTTCTTCAAACTGTCCAGAATTTGCCCCCATTCTTTGCCAGTCACCTATTTAAATTTAATATTTATAGAGCAGCTGTCCCTATTTCCTTAAAATATTTTTAATGGCGAGTCATTTTTTTTTGAGCGGCAGCACGGTAGCCTTACTGGATTCCGCTTTTTCGGGTGACTCTGCTTTGAACAGCAAGCTGGGCGACACGTTCCAGTGCTGGCCGTCGTCAGTGATAACTGTAACCGTTTTTTTATTATAACGGGTCAGCATACCAGTTACTGGTGGACGACCATCCGGCCTAAAGCTGACACGGTCACCGATTTTAAACTCAAGCATCCTCGAATGTGCGCGCATTTGGTTCAGAAACCGAAGGCGCTCCACGATCCTGTGGTTGAGATCGACGAGTTCTGCTTCAGTGAGTTCGTCAATGTTGATCTTCATTATTGCTCCTGCATGCGGCCTAAGATATCATGAGACATAACGGCTAAGATCAGGCGTTGTTGAAAGCGGACGGATGAATTATTTTGTTTGACAGTTATTTGCTTACTTCAACCAGCGTGCCGCTAATGAACTTGTGAATTATGCTGGAAACGTATGTCTGATACGGCAACCCCTCCTTGACCGCTTTTCTCTGCAGTTCAACAAGGTCCCTTTCAGAGATCCGTATGTTCAACCGCTTATCTTTCTTCAGGGTATTCCGGGCATGCTGGATCAGCTTTTTTTCCTTCTCGAGCTGTTCGGTGCCGGAACCCATTCACCGTCCTCAAAACTTTTAAGGATTTTATTTTCTTCTTTTGACAGTTTCGTCCTCACGTGGTCCTCCAAAACCCTTGCAATTCTTGTTCACGTCAATTCTGCCCGCTTCATAATAATATCCGGGGGGAAAAGAATTATTCGTTAGTACCATCATAGATTGAGCGGACAAGTTCTGTCAACTGATTGTGCTACATTTGCATTGACATAGCAGTATTTCAAAGCTTATACTTTTCACAATCACCGGCAGCATACAAAATGATACGTCTAATTGAAGATCACAAAAACGACATAATAAACCTGTGCATTACATATCAGG
>JAPLIX010000125.1 GCA_026388865.1 Pseudomonadota bacterium
CGCTGGTGGAAGGGCATGAGGGTAAAAAAAATGTCGAGATACTGACCGCCCTCTATGAATCTGCCGCCTGCGGCGGCGCAATCGTCAGCCCCGGCTGCCCGGTCAAACATTCAAAACTGGGCGTTCGCTGAGGGGGGACTATCAGGTAAACTGCCTGTGCGATACATTCTAGTCTTAATCATTGCTGTTTACACAGCACTGTTTTCATGGCTGTGCTACGCTCAATTCCAGGGGCTTACAAACCCGTATCCACAGGATTTGGCAGCGCAGAGCCAAGAATGCTGGAATACCTGGCACGGCAGATTTCTACAGCAGACCATCCTTTATGTCGGAGGGGCGCATCCCTTATATCTCATTTTTGCCTTATTTGCCCCGATTTACGGAGTTACCAATAATATCTTTGTTCTTTTATTTCTTTACAGCCTTATAGCAGCACTCGGGGCCATTCCTGTTTACCTTTTAGCGCGTGATAACTTAGAGTCACGAAACTGGGGGCTGTTGCTTGCCGTCCTGTATCTGGCTTATCCCGGCCTGCATTACCTGAATCTCCTTGGACTGAAGACTGAAGTCCTGACGCTGCCGTTATTGCTGTCAGCCTTTTATTTTTGGCAGCGCAGGAATCTGAGCAGCTTTCTCACTTCCGTGCTGATCGCGAGCATGATGACGGAGTTGGTTTGTTTCTTTGTCATGATGTTTGCTCTGCTGTCCTGGTTTGACGGGAGGGATAAAGGGTGGATAAAACTGCCGGTATTGATAGCGATGGCAACGCTGGTGATTACCCATCTTGTTTTTGTGCCGCTGATCTCCGGGAATTTCTCTAGCGACATAGAGCGCAACAAATTTTTCCGTTACTTCAACCTGTTTTCATGGTACCCGTATCAGCATATATTCGACTTTCTGGGAACGGCCATTATCCTGGTGATCGCATCATGGGAATCATTATTTCTGGCAGTTCCATATCTATCATTAGGAATCTTCACCAAGGTAATCCATACCCATCATTATTTCCCGCTAACAATTATACTGTTTATCGCGCTGATCTTTGGTCTCAAAAGGATTCTAAAATTGGACGCGCTGAGGAACGTTACGTTTCTTTCACAGAAGATGATGGTGATTACCGCAGGTGCGCTTATTTTATTTTATGTTTTTGACCCTCTTTTGGTACGGCCCGGATATTACCACCCTATGCGTAAAACAGTATGCGATGCCTGGTCCCTTATGCAGCATATACCACAAACCGCATCAGTGACCTGCGATCCTATCTTATTACCGGCACTCTCGCGCCGCGAGCGGCTTCACGAATTCAGCCGGAAAGAATACTGCGGCAAGAAAATCAATTACCTTGATGTGGATTATATTTTGATTGATCCCCTCAGACCGCACCGGGAAAGCGGCCGCCACGATAAATACCGGGAAAATGTGCAGCGCCTGTTGGAGCAGACCAGGCAGGGCTCATCCGGTTTTGAAATTGTAGATACCAGGGGGGATTGGGTTCTCTTGCAAAGAAAGAGGTCAACAAAGGGGAATATATAAAAAGAAATGATATCGCAGCTTTTTATTTCGAACTCTCTATCTTTTTTTCAACCGCAGGCTCTTCTGTCATTGCTTTTTTAAAGCCTCTGATAGCTTCTCCAAGACTTTTGCCGATGGAGGGGAGTTTGCTCGGACCAAAAACCAGCAGGGCAATAACCATAACTAACAGTAGTTCCGGGAAGCCGATATCAAACATATGGTTCTCCTTACCATGGGTTTAACAGTGTATGCACATAAAGGAACTGTTTAAAATATAGCTTATTTTTATGTTGTCTGCCAGTTAAACAAAAGTATAACCCGCCCTGAGCAGGAATTATTTATCAACTGCTATTTTACCTCATCAAGCTAAGCACAAGGACAAAGATCCCCAGGCCGAAGCGGTACCAGACAAATGGCGTGAAATCACGCTGCTGCACGTACTTAAGAAGTATTGCGATGCTTGCAAAACCGGATAGCGCTGAAACAATGACCCCGACAGCAAATGGCATATTGACCATGTCCGGTTGGGCAATAAGCTTGGGCAGTTTTATGATTGCCGCGCCAAAAATTATGGGCGCGCTAAGCAGAAAGGAAAACCGGGCGGTTGCTTCCCGCGTCAGACCGGCAAAAAGGCCCGTGGTCATGGTGACCCCTGAGCGGGAAACACCGGGAATTATAGCCAGCGCCTGCGAGATGCCGATACAGAAGCTTGTGGCAAAACGTATCCCGGTAAGTCCAGTTCTCTTTGACCCTTTCCGGTCCGCCAGCAGCAGCAGTATGCCCATGACGATAAGCATTACCGCAATAAGGGCAGGGCTGCGAAACACTGTTTCAGCCTTATGCTCCAGAAGAAATCCGATGCCGGCCCCCGGTATCGACGCGACGGCGATAAACCAGAACAATTTTCCCTCCTGAGTCGTAAACCCTTTCAATCCTCCCCGCACTAATTGCAGCCAATCCCGCCAGAAATAGGCAACCAGTGAAACGAGCGTGCCGACATGCAAAGCGATGTCAAAGGTGAGACCAGGGTCAGGCCAGTTGCATATCCAGGGAATCAGCACCAGATGCGCTGAGCTTGAAATCGGAAGGAACTCTCCCATCCCCTGCACCAGACCGAGCACGATTGCCTGCCATAGCGTCATGACTAATCCTTCTTACATTCCATTATTGATTGTTTGTAATACATCAATGCTATCTATGGTGCCCGGTAATTTCAATATATAAGACTAATCAAAAAAAACAACCTGGTGTGTGACGCTTTCGCGC
>JAPLIX010000359.1:0-6547 GCA_026388865.1 Pseudomonadota bacterium
CCTGGTGAAAAACGGTGTGTCAATTGGAGCAGCGTTTTCATGAGCGCTCATGATGTGTGCAGTCCCCTGAAATCGGGTGTCTCAGTTTTTTTCTGCCGCTTGTTGAAAAACCACATGAGCCCGCCGAGCAGCGAATAGAGCCCGAGCGGCGGCAGGAAATATTTAAAGATCGCGTGCTGGATGGGCTCGGTATAGCCCGGAGTCGGGTGATACCCGAGTTTGGGCAGCCCGATCTGCTCGAACGGGAGGCTTGAGAGATAGAGCCATGAAGTGCCGCCCACTTCGTTCTCCCCGTAAATGTGCTGGACATAGCGTTCAGGATGGGCGGCAAGCTTTGCCCGCGCATCACTGAGCAGCTCTTCCCGCAAGCCGAAGGTCATAACCGAAGGTGCACTTCCGCACCTTCGGGGTGAACGCGTTGCGGTACTCATAGGCCGGCACCTGAAACGGGCATGCCGCCATGCAGTAGCGGCAGCCGATGCACTTCCAGGAGTCGTATTGCACCGCACCGGTTGACTCGCTGCTGAAGGCGCCGACAATGCAGGCAGATTTACAGGCCGGCCGCAGGCAGTGCATGCACTGGAATTTTGCAAACACCGGCTTCTGTTCTGCTTCCGGTATACTATTATAATAGCGGTTCACCACCGTGTAGGTGGAAAAATCCATCCGGCGCTTCTCTTCCAGTATCGATAGATCCTTGAAATGCGCGAGGGTCTTGCGGGGCAGGTCGGTATTCACCTTGTTGCAGGCCTGCTCACAGCTCCGGCAGCCGACGCACAGGGTTGTGTCCACCAGCACCCCGAAACCATCGGCGCGGTCCAGAGAAGAGGTATCCTCAGCCTGCGCCCTGCTTCCCAGCAGGAGCATTCCGGCGGTTCCGGAGAACTGTTTTAAAAATGTGCGTCTGGTGTTTATCATAGATGTGTTCCCGGTCCTACCGGGCCGCTGCCTGCACTGCCGCAGGAGGTTTCTCCTTGTGGCACCCAACGCAGGTCTGGGGTTTTTCCTTCTCCTCTCCGCCCATTGCCTTGTGACAGCCCAGGCACTGGCGGTGATAGGCGCCCAGCAGGGTCGGGGTCTGTTTCTCCGGAGTGTTCTTGCGGGTGTGGCAGGAGCTGCAGGCCGGCGGAGTCTGCTTCACCTCCAGCGGCCCCAGGTGATGGCAGCCCGCGCACAGGGTGGTTTCTTCCGCATGATAATAGCGGGACAGCCGGCTGTCGTTGGAGATAGTGGTCAGCTTTTTCAGAATTTTCAGATGGGGAAACTCTGACGGGTCATAGGATTTTTCCAGCAGCGCTACCCGCAGCTTCTCCTGCGTTTTGTCCGGCAGCAGTGCTTCCGGAGCGCTGATCAGCGGCATTTCAAGCCTCAGCCAGGTAAATCCAGCGAGCGTAAACGCAAGCTCTCCGGACAGCTCTTCCATGTCAGGAAGGTCAGTCTGCGGGAGCGGAACAAATGCGCCGGCAGCGTCGAGAGCGCCGCTGTGACAGGTGCGGCACGAGGACTCGCTGAGCTCGGGCTTCATCTGGCTGTGGCATCCGGCGCAGTCCGGCGTCTGCTTCTTCGTCTCATGGCAACCGACACAGCTCCAGGGAGAGGTTCTCTCGTGGTATGCCGCTGCCAGGGGCACCCAGTCACCCTCAAGGCTCCCCTGCTGCGTGTGGCAGGCGCTGCACCTCTCCAGCGTGTCATGATGGCATGCCTGGCAGGTGGTGGTCTTTAACTCGTGGAGCTGGTGGTCAAAGGGCGCGCCCTGCATCCGCGCTCCCGCGGCTGCAACCAGCACCTGCTGCGGCTGATTGCGCTCTTCGCGGGGTATGTAGAGCAGCTCTTCAGCGCTTTTCTCAATACCGGTATGGCATTCGCCGCAGTAAAACGGCCCGGCCTTTTTCTTTTCCTGATGCCGCTCCAGGTGGCAGCCGATGCATTCATCGTGAGAGAGGTGCCGGTAAGAAAGCTGGTTGTCCGCGTCCTTATCTTTATGGCAGTCGCGGCACGAGGACTCGGTCCCCTTCACGTATACCATCTCGCCCTCTTCCCCGCTTGGAGTGCGGTGGCAGAGCTCGCATTTCCGGTCAAGCGCCTGCTCATGCCGGTAGTGAAGCTTATAGTCCATCACCACTTTCGGCCATGAAGTCTCAAGCCGGTAATTTTCTCTGATGTAGAAACTTTTCCAGTCAAGCTTTGTTGCATCATGGGCTGTTTTGGCCGGGTCCTTGTGGCAGGCGATGCAGTCCCGGTGATAGGTGTCGCGCAACGGCTCATAATACTCAGGCAGCCGCGGCAGATATTCAATGCTGTGATAACCCGTAACCTCAACGTGGCATTCCCCGCAGGTTACCGCCCCGGAAGACTTCCCCTCAATCCTGCGCTTATTGTGGCAGCCGATGCAGGCATTGTGATAGGAGTTCATCAGCGTCTCTGGCGAGCGGGTGTTTTCTTTGATGGGAAAGCTGTAGATAATTTTCCCGGCAGCATCCCGGGGATGGCATGCCTCGCAGCCTTCTGTCCCGAGAGCCCGGGCGTGCCGGTCATGGTAGAATCTGACCGGGGGCCGCTTCAGGTCCTGGAACACCGCAGAAATTGAAACATAGATCGGCTGTTCGGAAGGGTATGCGCCCTCTGCCGGCATCGCAGCGCGGAGGTCCTGGCCGAGAGGCGGTTTCTGCGCAGGGTCATTCTTCTCCGCCGCAACTACATCCCGGAGCATCAGGCCGCAGAGCAGGAAGCAGAATGATAAGAAAATTGTCAGCAGCTTTTTATTCATGGTCAAAAGGTTTTGTTACTGGACTTTTTCAAAATTTAGACCCATTGAGCGCATGGGGGTTTTTGAGCCACAACACATAAGCTTGATCTTCGTGGAACGGCAGGTGCCTCGCAAATTATCTCCTGCCAGACCCCATTGCATTCCCTTTGTCGAAGACTCTGGAAGCTGCCTGCCATGTGCATGATACGAACGCCATCGGGGTCGTGACGTAAGCCACTAGAAAAATTGTTGTGGCGTTAAAACCCCCATGCGCTCATGCAGTTGCAGGCTGATTATTCAGGCGAACGCTCTGGTTTCGTTACTCCTGCATCTTCGGCCGCGGCAGAAGCTTGGCCTTCTCGACAATCTCCGGGACCCGCTTTTCCCACTCAATGGCCATAATGTGGACACCGGCCACGCCTTTCATTTCCCTGAATTCCTGGATCTGCTCGCAGCACATGGCAATGCCCTCTTTGGCCTGGTCTTTCTTGTCAACGCCTTCGAGCGCGTCGGGAACATCAAGGCCCGGCACATTTTTCTGCATGTACTTGGCCATGCCCACGCTCTTGAAGGGGGTGACCCCCGCCAGGATATAAATCTTTTCCGTAAGCCCCATGTCCACCGACTGCCTGACCCAGGTTCGGAACCGGTCCATATTATAAATGCACTGGGTCTGGATGAAGTCCGCGCCTGCTTCTATTTTTTTTGCAAGCCGCAGCACCCTGAATTCATAGGGCTCGCCGAACGGGTTTTCCGCCGCGCCGATGAACATCTGCGGCGCCACGGTTATCTCTTCCCCGCCCTGGAATTTTTTTTCATCCCGCATCTTCTTCACCATGCTGATGAGCTGCATGGAATCTATGTCAAACACTTTTTTGCTTTTGGGATGGTCGCCGAATTTCTGGTGGTCCCCTGACAGGCACAGCATGTTTTTGATGCCGAGCGCGCAGGCGCCGAGGATGTCGGCCTGCATCGCCAGCCGGTTCCGGTCCCGGCACACCATCTGGTAGTTCGGCTCAGCCCCTCCTGGATGAGGATGAGGGATGCCGCCCAGCTCGCCATCCTCACTACCGCGGTCTGGTTGTCGGTGATGTTGACGGCGTCAACCATGCCTTTCAGGTACTGGGTCTTTTCCCTGACCGCCGCAGCGTCTGCGCCGCGGGGCGGCCCGAGCTCGCCGGTCACCGCGAAATGCCCGGACCTGAGAACCTTTTCTAAATTGCTTCCTGCTTTCATAATACTCACTTCCCTGTGATCAGTAGCACGCAACCAAAACTAACCACAGAGCACACAGAGAACAATTTGTTAATTCTCCTCTGCGTACTCTTTACCTTTTTTCTTATCCACTACTTCTCGCTGCAGATAATTTTTATGCACACTCCCTGCACTTCATAAGAACTCATTACCGCTCACCTTCAGAGTGATATACGATAGAGTCGGGTATTACATTGCGTTTGTTGTAAGGGAGACCACAGAGAATCTCTCAGTGCCCTCTGTGGTTTAATCCATACCTCTACTCTATTTTGCTTCCCTTACATACCGGCTCCGGTACTCCTCCAGCAGCAGCTTCCCTTGGACCTGGTTCTGCCACTCGCGCGCGGGGAATACTTTCAGGATATTTTCCAGCCTGCCCTGAGCTTTGAGCCGGTCATGGATCTGTATCCAGGCGCAGGGTGTATCCTTGTCCACCTCGCAGTGGCCGTCCTGGGGGCCGCCGCAGGGGCCGTTAAACAGGGACTTGGCGCACATGGTGACCGGGCAGATGCCGCCGGTTACGCCCAGCACGCAGTCGCCGCAGGACTGGCAGCGCTCTTCATACCAGCCGATTTCTTTATTGACGCCGACAAAGACGGTGTTCACTGCAGGCAGTACCGGCTTACTCGGATACCGCTCGGCAAGAAACTGGATGCCTGCTCCGCAGGCCATGGAGAGCAGCGCATCATACGGCCCCACCATCCGGTCAAGCTCGGCGTTAAACTGCATGTCGCACTGGCGCTCCACGGTAAAACCGCTGATCTCAAGGGCAATCTTCTGCTCCCGGCAGGTCAGTTCAATCCTGGTGTTGAGCGTATCCACTTCTTTCTGGCCCCCGCCCAGGCAGACCGCGACACAGCCCCCGCATCCGGTATTTAAAACCTTTTTATACGGTCTGATTAATTCCATTATTTCTGCTATTGGTTTTACTTCTGCGATAACCATTGCCGTGCTCCATTACCGTTCATGGTTGTATTGTTAAGCTGCGGCGCCTGCTACTTTCCGCTGTCCTCGCCGGCATTGTCTGCTTCCGGCGCGCCGGTTGTGTAGGGATAGATCCCGTAAATACCCTGGGAGCGGTAGATGCTCCGGGCCAGCCCGATCAGGCCGGGAATATCAATGCCGAAGGGGCAGTAGCAGCGCATGCACAGAACGCAGTTCTTCCAGATATTCTCCCTTGTCTTTTCCAGGAAGTCCCGGTCCACGTTGCCCCGCTTGCGGTAGATTGTTCCGAGTGAGCTGAGCCATTTATAGGACGGCATGTAGCGGGGATCGCGGTTATTGCCCCGGTAGAGAAAACAGCTTTCGGCGCACAAACTGCAGCTGGCGCACGCTGCCCGGGAGAGCTTTATCTTTCCCCTGTTCTGCGCAAGCATTGCTTTTATTTTTTCAGTATCTGCCGGTTTATTGCGTCCTGAAGGCACGAATCCGTCCTTTTATCAGATTTCTAATTATTTCGAGGCTTCTCCAAGTCGAGCGGGGATAGTATGCTAAACAGACATCCCAGGCGACACAGGGGTTTTCAACACCACAACAATATTATTTTTGGCCTGCTCCACGACCCCGGCAGCTTGCGTATCGTGCAACGGGGCAGGCAGATTCCAGAGACTCCGCCAAAGGGTGATGCAATGGGGTCTGGTAGTGCATAATTTACAAGGTATCTGCCGTTCTATCAGCACAGAAGGTTTTGTTGTGGTTAAGAAAACCCCTGTGTCGCAATGCGCGTGGGCTTTTCATCCACTCATTTTGGAGAAGCCTATTATTTTATACCCTGCCCGGCCACGCCCTGTTGCCGCGCCAGAAGCTGTGCTCGCTGCCGATAAGGATTCTCACAAAAAAGAAAAAGATCATGTGACCGATCTTGGTGAAGGGAATGGCAATGAGCATAAGCTCGCCCACCAGCATGTGGATGGTAATGACGGTCTTGTAATCGAACCACTGGTGGTAGGCAAAAAAGCCGGTAAGAAACGGCGCAACCGTTATTACCAGCACCAGATAATCATACGCCGGGCTGATGATGCGCCCCTGGGGCACAATCATGCGGCGCAGCAGGAAAAAAAGCCCGATCAGCACGAATACCGCGGTCAGCGTGTCACAGAGTCCGTCAGGAAGGCTGAAGAGAGAGATTCCCCATGACTCATATAGCAGCAGGTTGTGGCCCAGGAGAAAAATGGGGATAATAAATATAAAGGTATGAAAAACTGTTGAGATAATGGCCATGATGGGATGGGTGCCGAGCAGCGAATTCCTGACGGCAACAATCAGATCCATCTTGCGCTCCGCAGGGGTGCGCTCTTTCGGCTTTACCGGAGCAGCGGAAAAAAGAACGCGCTCTTTTTTCCTGGTGAGCAGATACAACTGGATGGAACGGTATATGACCCCTGACAGGAATATAACAGTAGCAGCCCACATCAGCGGGCCGCGGGCTAATTCATACATAGCAGCTCATCCCTGACAATAAAAAGTGCGGAGAACCTCTCCTCGTACGACAGAAAAATGCAGGCCGGTAGTTGCATTAACAAATTATGCCGGTGATGTCCATAACAT
>JAPLIX010000359.1:6564-8867 GCA_026388865.1 Pseudomonadota bacterium
CCATAACATTAAAAAAAGAGAGCCGTGACTGAATATAACCCATAAGACAATCCGGCCCTCTTTGCCTGCACTGTCGGCTGCAGCCGAGCTACGGATAACCGCTATATCTCAAGCCATGAGTGAGAATAGAGGTTTTTGCCCATGAGCACATTGACCGTCTTCACGTACTGCTGTTCCTTTTTCGAAAGAGCGGCCATGTCAACAGGCTGGCCGTCCATCACCTTGCATACCAGCTGATAGATCTCCGGCATCTCCCCTTTGGCAAGCGCCATGATCTCTTTATCATAGGCATCAACAATGGCCGAGTACAGCCCCTGTTTGTGCAGCATCAGCATATACGGCCGGTTTAAAAAGGGCCGCAGCTCCGCCGGCGCGCCGTTGGAGACATTGGAAAGCCCGACTGTTGATTTGCACCCCGGACCGAGGTCCTGCAGCATGCCGAGGAACTCGGTGCAGGCAAGCACCTGATTGATCTCGCCGCTCACCGGCGTTGCGATCGGGTCAATAAAAATATCCTCATTGGGGATGCCCTTTTCATTTGCCTTGTAGATAATATCCACCGCCAGCGCTGCCCGCTCGTTGGCGTCGCGCGGCATGCCTTCTGCTCCCCAGAGCAGCCCGACCATGAGCGCGTTATATTTTTTTACCAGCTCAAGCCCCGGCTCAAGCCGGTCCGGCTGGCAGGAGACAGAGTTGACCAGCGGCCTGCCGCCCTTTTGGTGAGCTTTCAGCCCGGCCTCCATGGCCTCGAGGTTGGTCGTGTCAAGGGACAGGGGCAGGTCAACCGCCTCGTGGATGACCTTCACCAGCCACTCCATCATCTCAGCCCCGCCCTTTCGTGCCGGCCCGATATTCACGTCAAGAAAGGTGGCACCGGCCGCGGCCTCGGCTATGGCCATCTCCTGGATCGGCTTGGCATTTTTTTCCTTCATGGCCGGCCCGATGGTCTTGGACATTATGTTAATGCTCTCAGCAATGGTTACAATCATATTCACTCCCTCCTTATGCAATAAGAAACTCTAAACTCTAATGTCTAAATCCTAAACAATATTTAAAATTCAAATAAATTCTAAATTTTTGAACTACGATTTGAATTATGAAATTTGATATTTGATATTGTTTCGAATTTAGGATTTCTGATTTAGTAATTATTTTTGTTATTCCGCTTTCCAGTTCTTCAAAAACGGCGTGAGGTGCGCTGCTTCCCGCGGCCCGATGCGCACCGTCCAGTCCGGAAGCTCCTCATCAAGCTCGCCGCTGATGCTCGCGGCAGCGCCGGGGATCACCAGGGTGCGGTGTTTTACCTTGTCCGCGATGCCGCACTTCTTGACAAACGGCGCAATCGCGTCAGCCACAAATTTTCCCGCTGCCCAGGCCGTGAGAACCGATAGCCCCTCGGTATCTTTTATGAGCATCCAGGTGGGCACCCGGCTCGACTCCACTTCCCCTGAAACAATAAAGTAGGTAAGGGAGAAGTTGCTGGTTATAATAACCGGTGAGTTCTCATCCGGGTTGTTTATCTCATAGATGCCCTCGCTCGTTGCCATGGGCCGCTGCGGGTCAGTGTAGATATTCATGCGCTGCACCGTCAGCGGGAAAAGGTTCTGCCCGGTGAGATCAGACATCACCAGGATGCCGCCGTACTTGGGGACAAAGGTTGAGGCAATGAGCGCTTCCTTCAGCGGGTCATCGGTCATTTCGCAGGGAAAGACGATGGTGGGATACCCCAGCGGCCGGAATTTACTGGTGAGCGCGGCCCTGCGCAGCGTCACCTGGTCCTGAAACAGCTGTCTCAACTGGCGGGCGCCGGTATCAATGACCAGGTCCTTGAGCCCCATGGCGGTAAGTTTATTGGTCATCTCCGCAATATCATCCAGATTTTTCCCCTTTACCGCGAGCGGGCAGGAGTTCTCTTTTGCCAGCTTGCCCAGGGCCTCGATATTGCCGTTGCAGGCAGCATAAATGAGCGGCCGCAGCTCTTTGCATGCGGCAACGCCTGCAGCCTGGACCTCCGGCTTCTCGCTCATTAGAATGAGGTTTAAAGCACCCGCAGCTTTTGCCTTCTCCACCAGCGCGGAAAACTTCTTCCCGTCGCCGGCGGTCTCCTTGAGCGCAACGCAGTCAGCTTTAAGCGTGAGGCCCACGCGCTCATACTGCAGCTCTTTAAAGCGCTTGAGCTTTTCGTCAAGCTGCGCCTCATCCATGGCATCGGTGAGCAGCAACGCGATACCCGGCTTGTTGACAAAGGTCTTTTCATGCCGAAAAATAACGGTCTCGCCGCCCACCTTGAGCGCCGTGTCTCC
>JAPLIX010000278.1 GCA_026388865.1 Pseudomonadota bacterium
ACGGCACGACCCCCGCCATAGTAGTACCGAGCAGCAGTCGTGATCGCCGCGCCGCTGCGGTCAGACGCGCGAGCGAACGTAGCAACATCGGTCCAATCGCCGCCGCGAACGCCAGCACCGAGAGCAGTTGACGGTGGCGGCCAATCAGTAACAACAGTAAGATCAGCATCCCCCGTTCCATTTAACACGCCATTCCCATGTGATCCTTGAAAAGCCCTGCCTGTAGCATTACCTACGGTAACTGGCCTCTTCCATAAATTTCCGGAAAGATCCATTACGCCATAATAGCCTGCTCCACTGGTTACCCTTGTGCTTGAACCAGTAGCAAATATACCGCATCTTAAGGGGCCCTGGCCCGCATCGCCGCCGCTAAACGTAGTAGAGCCATAATTACAGTTTGCGCTTGTAGTAGTTATTGTCTCTGTGCCATTTTCTGTACCTGAAATAGTCGCAGCTGCAGCTATAGTAGTATTTCCCCAGGCGTATTCGTTGGGCGTAGGAACAGAAACTCCTCTGGCTGCCTTTTCAAATTCCAACTCGGTCATTGGCCTCAGAGCCGACCAGTCAGCATAAGCAATGAGATCTGCCCAGGAAAGAAAATTGCACGCTCTATCTGGTCTTGACGCGGAAAAGTTGGGATACGTCCCTGTAATGGTATAACGGTAGGTAGTTTGAGCCGGATTTCTTGTTGAGGCCTGAGTTGAAGTAAGGGTATTTAAAAAATCTGCGTACTCACCCTGTGAAATGTCGTATTTCATCATATAGAATGCTGCGTATCCTTTGGGAAAAGCCGCAGGAATTGGGCCAGCCGCATCTCCGATATTAGTGCCTGAGGCATAGTAGAGATTACCGGTTCCTGTACCCACGGTAATAGCAGCTTCAGAACTTATTAAATAAGCATTCGTGGTTGTAGGATAGGTATAAAATGGTGACGCCTCAGTTCCACCCGAACCTACATAGAAAGCGTTGGTAGGAATATAGACCATCTCTATGGCAAATACCTTTACCCGCACAGTGCTTGTGCTGATAACGCCATCCGCGCCATAATTCCAAACAAATTGGATAGAACTTGTGGAAACGCTTCCTGAACCCGTAGCAGAACGTTGCAGAAAAGCGCCTTTTTTATCCGCAGGCACAACAATATCCAGAGCCGTACCTAAACCTTGAGAAAAACCCGTAGGATTTGTGCCTGAGGTTTTAAGCGTAGCGTGATTCCAGCTTACTCCTGCGTTTGTGGAATATTTGATAAATACCCAGGCCGCATCATAATTAGTAGTCGTTCTCCAGGAATTGTCCCAGGAAATATTAAACTGTACCGTTGCCGTCACTTGGCCTAAGGACACATTGCCTAGAGAAACACTTGAAACCGCAAGATTATTCGCTTCTGCCTTATCTATCAGAAGGCAAAAAACAGAAGATAAAAAACAAATAGAAAATAAAAACAAACAATATTTACATCCCGGCCATCTAATTTTTTTCATCGTTACTTCCCTCCTTCTGATTTTACGAAACTTATAAAATAAAAAAGCCCGAACTTCTAATAAAATTAGAAATTCGGGCTTACTACTGTCAGCCTTTGGCTGACAGTCAAAAAATTTTTACTTAAAGAGGAATCTTGCTTGCTTGCTTGCTTGCTTGCTTGCTTGCTTATCATACTATTATCTCCATTAAAAAATCCCCGGCGAACCTGCCGGGGATAATCCCTAAAAAACTTCTTTCACTCCGGCAGTCTGCCTTTCCACTTTCGCGGAAGCACAACTTTGCGTCCTCCGATTACTCGGAGTTTGCCTTTTCGGTTCCATTCCTGCTTTCTCTATAAATAAGTATAGCATAAATTTTATTCCTTTCAAGCTCCACACATTTTTTTGAATACATATCATTAACAAATGTGTAATTCCAAATTCTCCTTACTTTTTTATTTTAACAGGTCATGACGTTAATTGCAATAAAAATCTCTCTTTCATAAATCTGTAAAGATTTTTTAACAAACTTACTGAAAAAATACCTAAAGATAAACCAGAGATTTCTGATTACATAGATTTTAAAAAAATTAAACAGATTATCCGTTGATGTCTTAATCGGTTTAATCATAAAAATAGACCTTTCAGATATTACTTTAACAGTTTACTATATCAATATGCACACGCCGCAAAAATAATTTCCACCAAAAATAGAATATCATCAACACCAAGTAATATATCTAACTCTGTATAGTTTCCTGATTCATCAGGATTAGGATAATATACATTTTTAAATGTAAAATCTGGCTTAATAATGGAAATTAAAAGATCTTTTGGATTATAGTTTGATGACTTCATCAAATGATGGCATGCACGCTATTGCTTCCGCTCTCAATTATTATCAAGCTGTAAATAATAAAAATACTGTAAAAATAATGAACGAAAGAGCGGTTTCTCTAGGCTTGCAAGATACTATTTTTATAAATGAAACCGGGCTGGATGTAGATGGCAATATGAGCGGTGCGTATAGTTCCGCGTATGATGTATCTTCGCTTTTAGAAAAGATAATAAAAGATAATCCTCAATGCAAAATACTAACAATAGACGAAAATTTAAAAGAGAAAAAGTATAATAACTTTGAGGAGTTAATTGTATAATGAAAAAGACAAGTTTGGGTTCTTTGATTATAATCTTAATTGGTATAAGCATAGTTTTGCTTTGGGTTATTGTTAGACTTAATACTCCAAAATTTATAGATTATGAAATAACAACCCATAGTTTCGGACAACTTTCAGGTTTAATTGGGATGACTCTTTTTGCACTTACATTTGTTTTAACTACAAGAATAAAAAAGATTGAAAACATGTTTAATGGTTTAGATAAAATGTATAAAATACATCATACTATGGGAGTGATATCTTTTATTCTTATATTATTTCATCCAGTATTACTAGTTAT
>JAPLIX010000516.1 GCA_026388865.1 Pseudomonadota bacterium
CCGGCACTATTTTGCTGCAGGGCAAAAACTACCGCACCATACCGCGAAAAGAGCTGAGCAGGCTGGTTACGCTGGTGCCGCAAAATACCGCGGTCAGTTTTCCCATCTCGGTGTTTGATATTGTTTCCATGGGGCGCAACCCGCATCTGGGACGCTTTGCCGGCGTGCAGCAGAAGGACCGGGTAACCATCGAGCGGGCACTGCAGCAGACCGCTATGTACGCGCTCCGGGACCGGTTCATCAACGAGCTGTCCGGCGGAGAGGCGCAGCTGGCGATAATCGCCCGCGCCCTGGCAACGGAAGCCTCTTTGATATTGCTTGATGAGCCGACGGCAGAGCTTGATATCAAGCACACGCTGGCCATTATGCATATTCTGTTCGAGCTGCGGGCGCAGGGAAAAACCATCCTGGTAACCATGCACGACCTGAACCTTGCGCGAAAATGCTGCGACACGATATCGATTATTCACCGCGGGAGAATATTTTTTACCGGCTCGCCGCAGGATGCGTTCTCCCCCGAGAACATTAAACGGGTATTTGATGTGCAGGTACGGGAATATAAAAATGACAGCGCCACCTTTCTCGATTTTTATGCATAACAGCCGTCGACGGTATGCAGCGCTGCGTGCGGCTTTCAGTACCG
The DNA here is from genome assembly GCA_026388865.1 of Pseudomonadota bacterium. Taxonomy (GTDB): domain Bacteria; phylum Desulfobacterota; class WTBG01; order CAIYCZ01; family CAIYCZ01; genus JAPLIX01. The sequence continues at coordinate 644 of JAPLIX010000516.1, forward strand.
GCCTGCTGCTCTGCTGCCTGCTGCTTCCCGCGGCGGGGAGAGCGCAGTCCGGGGGTTCCCCTCCTCTGCCCATGAATGATTTAAAAAAAGCGCTGAGCCTGGTCAGGAGTGAACCGCAAACCGGCAGCTGGCCGCGCACCATACCCTATACCTTCAAGGTGTATGACTTTAAGACTGATGCCTTTCATCAGGAAGCAAAAGCGTTCACCCTGGCGAAGCAGCCCGTGCGCATAATTCCCCACGCGGTTGGCGCTGCGGAGATATTATGGGCAATCTGCCCGCGTGAGCGGCTAACGGCCTTCAATGAATTTTCCGCTGATCCCGAATTCAGCTTTATTGCGGACGCGGTGCGGCAGCGGGGCCCGATTTTTAAATCAAAACAGACAGAGCTGGTTATCGGCTTTCAGCCGGATCTGGTCTTTACCGTATTCTATTCAGGGGCTGAGTTTAAAGAAAAGCTCAGACAGGCGAAAATCCCCTGTTTTGACCTCGGCTATTTTGGTTCCATTGAATCCATTAAGGAGCAAACCCTGCTCATCGGAAAAATTGTCGGTGAAGAAGCTAATGCGCAGGCACTGGTTAACCTTATCGATGCAAAAATCGCGGCACTGAAGTCTGCCATCCCCGGTGGCAATAAGCCGGTTCGTGTGCTCTATTATGATCAAGGGGGGTATATACCGGGCCGGTCATCAAACTTCAATTCCATCTGCAGCATCATCGGCGCCGTTAATGTCGGGGCTGAGCAGGGCATTAAATCCTGGTCGCAGATTGATAATGAAACACTGCTTAAATGGAACCCCGATGTTATTATCGTTCCCCGGGGAAGCAGGCTGAGAGAACTGCTGATGTCCAGTAAAGTTCTCTCCTATGCGCAGGCCATACAGCGAGGAAAAGTGTATGAGGTTCCCGGGGTGTATCTGCGGGTTGATTCCCAGTTCATGCTCTTAAGCGCCGATCTGCTTGCCGGAGTTTTGTATGCGCAACAGCCCTAAGGCTTCCGCAGCGCTGCTGGCCGGCGCATTGTCAGGGCTCATTATACTGGGAGGCTTTTTTACCCTGACTTCAGGGGAGTGGCCCATTGCCATTATAGATGTATTTAAAATTATTCTTGCAAAACTCGGGCTCTATGCAGGAAGCGTCAGGGACGTTGAAGCCGCCATCGTCTGGGACGGCAGGCTGCCCCGCTTCCTGGTAGCGCTGCTGGTGGGATTTTCTCTCGGCGGCGCCGGCACCATCATGCAGGGAATATTCAAGAACCCCATGGCAAGCCCGGGGGTTATGGGTATTGACTCAGGGGCAGCGCTGGGTGCGGTGCTGGCGCTCTATGCCGGCCTGGCAGCCCATTCGCTGTTTGCCCTGCCCGCCGCCGCCATACTGTTTGCCGTGTTGACGCTGGTCATGGTCTTTGCCATCGCGACTTCCCGGGGGCAGACCTCGGTGGCAACGCTGCTGCTGGCGGGGATAGCGCTCAACTTAGTATTCGGCGCACTGACCTCCTTTGTCATCACCCTGAGCACCAGGGAGTTTGATGTCGGCCGGGTGATCGTGACCTGGCTCATGGGTGATTTGAATAACCGCTCCTGGGAGCATGTGGGCATAGTATTCCCCACCACGGTCATCGCGCTGGCAGGGACCCTGTTCTTTGTCAAGGATTTGAATATCCTCATGCTCGGAGAAGAAACAGCATCCAATCTGGGTGTCAATATAAAACAGGCACGCAATGCGCTCCTCTTATTTTCATCTATCGAGACCGGGGGAGCGATTGCCGTGTCGGGAGTTATCGGTTTTGTCGGGCTGATTGCCCCGCACATGATGCGCAGCCTGATCGGCCCCGACAACCGGAAGCTCGTTTTCTTTGCCGGGCTGCTGGGAGCAGTCTTTATTATCTATGCAGATCTTTTTGTCCGGCTTATTGTCAGGGTTGATCTCAAGATAGGTATTGTCACGTCGCTGCTGGGCGGTCCGTTTTTCCTCTACTTGATTATCAAGTACCGCAAGCGGTTTGAATATATGTAACATGGCTACGGGGCTGATTAATCCGCGCCTACAGGGCAGGGGTTCCCCGGCACATTCCGGTAACAACGGGTACGTATGCGTATGCAGAATCAGATGACAGCTGGAGACAGCACGGAACAGAGCTTTACCCGGTATGCACAGAAAATCGGGCAGGTAAAAGCTGAAATCGCAAAAGTTGTGATCGGCCAGGAGGAGATGATCAACCTGATACTGTATGCGCTCCTCTCCAAGGGCCATATTCTGCTTGAGGGAGTCCCGGGGCTGGCAAAAAGTCTTGCCGTTGAAACATTTGCGAAGGTCATCAGCGGCAACTTTAAACGCTTCCAGTTTACTCCGGACAAGATGCCCAGCGACATAACCGGCACCATGGTGTGGAATGAGAAGGACAAAAAATTTGATTTTTATTTTGGTCCCATTTTCTGCAACATTTTTCTCGCTGACGAAATAAACCGCGCCTCGCCGAAGGTTCAGTCCGCGCTGCTGCAGGCGATGCAGGAAAAGGAAGTGACGATCGAATGCCTGAGCTATGCGATACCCAATCCCTTCATGGTCCTGGCTACCCAGAACCCCATCGAGCAGATCGGCACCTATCCGCTCGCTGAATCCCAGGTTGACCGGTTCATGATAAAATATGATGTCGGGTATCCGCATAAAGATGAGGAATTCGAGCTCATACAGAAAAAAAATGCCAACTTCGACCAGCTGAAGGCAGACGTGCAAAAGGTGCTCAGCCTTGAGGATATTATTGCCATCCAGCAGCTCATCCATGACCGGGTGCGGGTGAGCCGGACAGTTATGAACTACATTTTAAATATCTGCGTTGCCACTCGTCCCGGCGATACCTACAAGGAGCAGGCTGTAGCCAGCGAGGTTCATCAGTACATCCGGCTCGGGGCTTCGCCGCGGGCGACAGAATCCCTGCTGGCGCTGGCAAAGACCTATGCCTTCTGCCGGCAGCGCGATTTTGTCACCTTTGATGATGTGGCCACCTGTGCCGTGCATGTCCTCAGGCATCGCATTTTGCTCAACAGCACTGCCCTTTCCCAGCAGATAACATCAGACATGATTGTGCAGGAGATACTGCAGACCATACGGCCGTACTGAAGCGCCCTATGAAAACAGAACAAAGCCTGCTGTCGAAAAAAGAGCTGCTTGATATATTTATTAATCACCGGGTGAACGCGCCGTTTCCCGGAGACTGGGAGAGCACCTTCAAGGGCCTGGGCTATGAATTCTGGGCGCTCCGGGAACTGGAGCCCACCGACCCGTTCAAAAATATTGACTGGAAGGCAAAAGCAAAGACCGGGAAATATTATGTGCGGGAGTACCTTGCCGAGAGCTATTTCAACGTGATGCTGCTCTATGACATCAGCCGCTCGGTGAGCTTTGGCCGCAAGGAGCTGCTGCAGGCGCATATCGCCGTGTCGCTTGCCTACAGCGCCATCATGAGCAATAACGGCTGCGGGCTGATTATGTTTGCCGATGAGATCATCTCCTTTATCCCGCCGCGCATGGGGAGATCACATTTCATGGAAATTCTTGCGGCCATTGCCCGTGCGGAACCGGTCTCATGCCGCGCCACCAGCCTGCAGATCGCCCTGACCAAGCTGGTTACCGAAGTCCCCGAAAGCCTGACGTTTATTCTTTCAGACTTTATGTATCCGCTTGACTTCAGCTACAGCTTCCACCGCACCGCCTCCGGTAGTAACAAACACGATGTGAAGGCCGTGCAGGTGCTAGAGGAGTGCGAGGTGGAACTGCCCTCTCTTTCTCGAGGGCTGCTGCCGCTCTATGATTATGAAACCGGCGCAACCAGGCTGCTTGATGTGAGCAAATGGAAGGCTTATAATGAAACCATGGCGCAGGCGCGGAAGATGCTGGAAAACCGGCTCTTACGGGCCGGTATTCCCCTGGTGACCATAACACCTGAAGATGACCGCACCAGCAAGTTACATGAGTTCATGAAACGGGCGCCGTTAACCTATTAGATTCTTCCATATATATAGATATGAGAATTTATCTCTCAGGAAGTATTACAGTGCATTTTATCGACCTCCCCTGCCCCTCCTTGGTAAGGAGGGGCAATGTTCTCCCCCTGCCAAGGGGGAGTCAGAGGGGGTCCTGGTGAGACAGACAAATTACAAATAATCTTCGGCTATAGTTCTATGCACAGCAGGAAACACTGCTTAACAATAAAATATTGTATCGCACTCCTTGTGGCGCTCGGCATTTCTGCAGTCCACGCCCCTGCCGCCGCGGTGACGCGCTTTAGCGCCGGCGCCCCGGAGAAGAAGGCTCCTGCTCCATTGAGTTTTGACGACATCTGGTTTTACGATGGCAGCAGCAAAATAATTCCTGACATCAGCATGACGTGGCTCACCGTCGTGTTCGACTCCCGCTACGCCCGCGCAGCTAATGAATTTGAGGGCACCTACGACACCTTTATTCAGGAGAAGGCAAAAGCGCTCATTAAAAGCCGCAGCAGCCTTATTGACTATTTTTATGACGCAAACCTTGCCGAGGATGCCTGCTTTTTCCGGCTGCGCGAGGGCCTGAAGCGGGACGAGCTGAAAGAGCTCATCAACCAGCTCAACCAGGATGAAGCAGTGCTTTATACCCACCCGGCCATTATCCTGAAAGATAAAACCTGGGCGTTTTTCAATATCTTTGATCTGGAGTGGAAAAGCAGTGCTGACAAGCAGCGCCGGGAGGCCCTGCTGAAACAGGCGCAGGCAGTGTACGATGGAAAAGAAAACACCTGCCGGGTCAATGTGCTTGAAATACCGTTTTTCAAGGCGCTCAACCTTCTCGCTGAAGATATCAGCGTACTCCGGGTCAGGCCCTATCTCGTTGAGCTCAAGCCTTCCATCAGAGTGCAGCTGGCGCTGGCAATGAATGGCGGACGCATCGGTGACACCGTCCCGTTTACGTTTACCATCCAGTTTTCTGACCGGGTGAGCATCGATCCCAGCTCTATCGCGAACATCAATCTCCGGCCGGCAACTATGCAAAAGGAGCTTTTTGACTGCGCCTTTGATCCCTATGATTATACCAAGGCGGTCAGCAAAAGCTCGGTTATTATCACCGGGCGGATTAAATTCTTCGCTCCCGGTGAATTTTTAATCCCGGCGGTCACCGTGAGCTACTCCTGCCCCGCCTGTTCGGAAAACACCGTGCGCTCTGTTGAAACCAGGCCAATACTCTTCAAGGTCGCATCCATGGTGCCGGCGGTAAAAGAAGATAGCCGGCTGCTGGTGCCGGCTGCTCCTGTCCAGCCGGACTATCAGACTGCGGAGCTGCACCGGCAGGCACAGCTCCGCCTATGGCAGGCAGCGGGCGGGTTTACCGTAGGTATCCTTTGCTGCCGTACTCTTCCGGCAGCGGGCGGAACAGGGGCGCCTCACTCTCCGCACCAGGGAAGAGCTGCTGGCTGAGCGGCTGCGGGTGCTGATGCAGGCTGCGCCCACGCACCCTCACGGTCACTACCTCGGCGAAGCGGGAGCGCTGCTGCGCGAGTATGTACTGGCGCGCTACGGAAGCGCGCTCAGGCAGCCGGGGGGAAGCGCACACTACTTTGTCGGCAGTGTTAGGGAATATCTGCCCGGGCAGTATCTTGACCTGCTGGAGACAATACTGGCAGCCATTGATAATGCTGTTGCCCTTGAACAGGAAAGCTGCCCGGAGATCGATCAGATCAGAATGGAAATCCTGCGGCTGCTTGACCTGACTGTGCCCCGGGCAACAGCATAAGATGCATATATTATGAGCATTCAGTATCCCTGGGCCCTGCTCTTACTTGCGGTTATTCCGGCAGTGCTGTACCTGCAGAATAAAACGGCTGCAAAAACCGGCTTTTCGCGGGTAGCCGTGCTGGGGAATGACCTTGAACCCGGGCCCGTAAAAAAGCACGCATCCGGCGTGCTGGCAGTGGTGGTCATGGTGCTCATCATTTTGGCCATAGCCAATATCCAGTACTCCAGCTACTGGCAAAAGACGTTTCTTGAATCCAAATGGATTATGCTGGTACAGGACCTTTCCGGCTCCATGGGCAGGCCGAGCGGCGAGGGCAGCCGTCTTACGCTTGGTGATGTGGCACTCGATGGCGCGCGCACCTTTATCGATATGCGCGGCACGGATGATCTGATCGGCATCGTGGCGTTTTCAAGCTTTGCCAAAGTGATCGCCCCCCCTGCGTTTGACAAGGACATTCTGAAGAAAAAGCTTGAACTGCTGAGCAGGAGAGCTGATTCCTTTATTTTCAGGGAGCTGACCGTAGGCGGCGCAACCAATGCGTCTTATGCTGCCTGGCTTGCGGTATGCGTATTCTTCATGCTGCTGCCGGAGGAAAATCAGCCCTCCTACGAGGAGATCAACGACCTGCGCTCCGGGCTGGTGGGCAACACGGTCACGGCTATAGCCATTCCGGAGAAATTAAAAAAGATTAACTTCGGGCAGGGCATGGCCATAGTGCTCTTTACCGATGGCCGCATAGAAGCAAACAAAAGTGAGGATGATGCAAAAAAGGGGCTGCTCAATTTTGTGAACGTGGTTGAACTGCTCAAGCGGCTCGGCATCAAATTGTATCTGATTGTGGTGGGAGGGGACGTCACCAGCGACATCCGCCTGGCACTCGAAGGCCCTGCGGGAGAGTCCGCGGCCGGCCACATCTTTTACATGCCGCAGACCTTCGACAGGCAGAAAATCATCGAAGTGTACAACACCATCAATGCCATGGAAAAAAACCGTTTGCTGGAAAAAATCTTTAAGCGCAAGAAAGATACCCGCTGGTTTTTCTGCGCATCCGCCCTCTGCGCGATCGTTATATATTGTTTTTTACAGATAACCCCTTATTTCAGAAAGATTTGACGAAGCATGTCTGCAACACGCAAAATAATTATGTATGGTACCGCGCTTGCTGCCGCACTATCTTTGGTGTTCTGCATCATAAGCATCTTTCGTTATCAGAACCTCAGCGAGCGCGAGCAGCTCAGCCGCACGTTTCAGCAGGAGCTGGAAGCAGCTGATGCCGTAGCCGATGACGCTGCTGCCGCAGCAGCATACCAGAAGCTCCGGTCTCCCCTGCCTGAGGTACAGCTGCGGATCCTGCAGCGACAGTGGCGCGCCGCTCTGGCACTGCTGAAATCTGTCCAGATGTGCCGCTATAATGCTTCGCTGGAACAAGAGGTTTCGGCCTACAACGCGCGGCTGAAGGAGCATCTTGATGCCATGCTTGACCGGTGCAGCAGCACCCTCAGCGGAAGCGGGACCGTGCGTCCGGAGGTTGTCTGGCAGCTATATAATGTCTCGGGCTCAGCCAAACTGCTGAAGGCATTTGTCATTCTTGAGAATGAAAAGAACGCCGACAAAGTCCAGGGGGTGATACGTGACGCGCTCTCGGATTACAAGTCTGCAATTAATGCGGTGGATAATACCGGGGCAGCAACGCTTGAGAAAAATATACCTCGATGGAATTTTGAACTGCTTAACAGCGAGCAGTATATTAAAAAAATCGAAGCAATCAGAACCGATTCGGAAGTAACCCAGGCGCTGAAAGAAAATCTGGAAACCCTTATTCCTGAATTGGGGGGTTATGCTCCCGGAGAACCAATAGAAACAAAAATTAAGAAATAGACAGGTTGTTGAAAAAATAGTTTTCTCCCAGGCTGGTCAAAAACATTTAGATGCAAGGCGCGCGAAATCGTGAGGAATGAGGCGTACTGTACCGTACGTCGCAATGATCCCGATAGCTATCGGGAATGAGCGCAATCCCGACGCAGGTCGGGACAGATGGGTGTTTTTCAACAGCCTGATAGGTTTTTAAAAATGGCTCTCGATAATCCTGAATATATCTGGCTGCTGCTCATCCTGCCATGCTTTGTGTGCTGCGCACTTGTTTCGTACCGGACTGCTGCGCGATGGTTATTCAGGTTTGCCGGTAAAAAAAAGAGCTTCTTTGCCTTTGCCGCAGCACTGGTGCTGTTAAGCAGTGCCCTCATGGCACTCATACTGTGCCTGGCGGAGCCAAAGCTGAACTACCTGAAAACCGTCTTCAACCGCGGCGGCATTGACCTCGCTCTCGGCATTGATGTTTCAAAATCCATGCTGGCTGAAGATGAAATGATTCCGCTGGAAGGAAAAAAAATGTTTCCCATCGCAAACCGGCTCAACCGCGCCCGCTATTGCGCATTGAATATTCTCTCAGCGCTCCGGGGTGAACGCGTGGGTGTCTTTATGTTTGCCAGCAAAGGTGTCGAGGTAATCCCTCCCACCAGCGACTACGGGTACTGCCAGTATCTCCTGAAACATTTAAATGATGCCACCATTACTATTCCGGGGAGTGATCTGAGCGAGGCAATCATGACCGGGGCCGCGCTCCTTGCCGATGCATCGGTGAAACGGGTCAAGGCATTGATTCTCATCTCGGACGGTGAGGATATCAGCATCGATCCAGCAACCCTGGATGAAGCAGCCCGACGTGCGGCAGCACAGGGAATTAAAATATATACCATCGGCACCGGGATGGAACGGGGAGTGCTCATCCCCATACGGGATACTGAAGGCACCTCTATTATTGACTATTACATGGACGAAGATGGCTCCTATCTGAAAACCCGGCTCGAGCAGGATACCCTGAAAATGATTGCCGCAGCAACCGGCGGCAGCTATTTCCGGGCCAGTGAAGAACACTGTGAGGACCGGGTGGTGGAAGCTATCGTAAAACATGCGCGGACCGTTGAATACACAAAAGCGACAGAGCCGGCGTGGTTTTATCTTTCACCAATTCTGCTGGGTATCGGACTTCTGACGTTTTGCAGCGGTGTCATCGCCGGTCGCTGGTAAAGCAACGGGGCCATGTAAGCTGAGTCAATAAAATCAGTGGTTGGTAACCTTATCTGAGGGAGGGGGTGATGCAAGAGCCATGAGGTAACGGGATGGCTGCAGCTTTCAGGAGCGGCATGCTCTTCTGCGGGCGCCCAAGAAAAAGGTGCGTTTGAGGCAGAAGATCGGCTATACTTTTTTTATTAACCATCAACAAAGGAGGATCCTATGAAAAAATTGTCTCTCTTACTGCTGGCAGCTGCGCTGTTTGCTCTCGCCGGGCTTCCCGGGACACTATTCGCAGCAGCTGAAACCATCAACATTACCTGCTGGGAGGGCTATGCCGACAAGGCGGTTATCGAGGCGTTTAAAAGCATGGTAAAAGAAAAATATAAACTGGACGTGGAGATAAAGACCAGCTATGCCACGGGCCAGGAGGATTTTTATAACGCTGCCAAGAACGGTACCGCGGACATGATTTCCCCCCCGGCTGATATGGCGAAAACTCCCCGGTTTTACTGCTTCACCAAAGGCGGCAACCTGCTGTCTCCGCTTGATATGAAAACTATTCCCAATTTTAAAAACATGCTGCCGTTTTTTAAAGCAGACAAATCTCTCCTCAGCGCGGGCAAACGCTACGGCCTGCCCTATAACTGCGGCCCCTACGGGCTGGCGTACAACACGGATGTCATAAAAGAAGCCCCTGCCAGCTGGAATATCTTCTGGAACCCGGAATATGCCGGCAAGTACACCATTAACAATAACTTTCACAAGGTCAACATCTGGATAACAGCGCTTACCATGGGCTATAAATACGCGGACCTTTTTAACATTGACAAGCTTGACCGCAATAAAATTCAGCCCAGGCTGAACGAGCTGGTAAAAAATGCCAAAAGCCTCTGGGACGGGGAAGCAAATGCTGATGAATTTCCGCAATTGTCCCTTGCGACCA
>JAPLIX010000555.1 GCA_026388865.1 Pseudomonadota bacterium
ATGAGGCAGAGAAATGATGACAGAACCACTGTTGTACACAGGTTACTGAAGTAAGTGCAGTACACTACCTGCTGTTCGGGTGCAACCCGCGTGAAAAGCTTCAGCAGATATTGCGCAAATGCAAATGAGGGAACTGCCAAGAAAGAAAGCCCCGGAGATTTATTAGAGTAGTAGTGCCCTTTATAAAATGCCCAGTCTCCCATATTGACAAACTGCAGCTGGGGTGAATCTTCTTTGTAACGGTCTATGGCGAATGTGCCATCATTTATAATTGCCTGGATCAGATATACTCTCCCATTCTGGTTCCAGCCCCCTCCCTGAAAAAAATAGGCATAGCTGAAAAAAAAGAGGGCAAACAGAAGAATATAACATGTTCGTGTAGTTTTTTGATTTCCGGGGATGCGGGCAGTTTGGTTATTGTTCACGGCAATAGACCTCTACCGGGTAGCGTGAAGAAAAAACTTTTTCCCGTTTGAAATGGGTCTTCACGTAGTCATATATTTCCACCTGCCCCGTTTTTTCAGCATACAGAGCCCGGTCTTCATGGGCGGGACAGATTGCAGGGAGCCAGGCCGTGATCAGGCACCAGATGCGCTTCCTGCCGGCACTCTGTTTTTCTAACTCAGCAAGCGACTCCGGAACGAACATCTGGCGCTTACGGGCATAATAGCGAAAGTGTTCGCCTGCATAGCCGATGGAAAAAACCAGTTCTGCCGACTCATCGGTCATGTGCTGTTCCACGAACTGAACCGCATCGCGGTAGTCCTGCCGATCCTGAGTGAGGATTGTGTGCAGAGACGGCCACTGTAAATAAAAAAGAGTGAGAAGGCACAGAGAAACAGCCCCGATTCGGTATATCCCGCTAAGGCGCTCAGCAAGAGCAGCTATTGCCGAGCCTATTACAAGAAGAATAAAGGGCAGAGCAAAAATAAAATACCGCTCAAAAACAAACATGGGGTTGAGCAGCAGGTATAGCACGAGCGGAACAACCGATAAGACGACTGTGTAAATAGCCAAACGCGGATTTTGCCGGCCGATGATTATTATGCCCCAGCAGAATAGTGCCCCATACACCAGAATTCCCACCGGGTTCTCAATCCCGGGGCACCACGCTGACAAGAGGCTCATTAGAAACGGCCAGCGGGTTACCGAAACGATACGCACCTTTTTCAGGTTGTGCATGAAAGTGGAAATCACCGGAGCATAGAGAATAAGGGTAATAACGGCAGCAGACAGCAGGGAGAACAACACACTCTTAAATACCGTAAAAGTAACCTCGATCCGCTGCAGGCCTGCTTTCCCCGCAGCAAAAAACAGTACCGTGCAGAAAAATTGCGAAAGGCAGACTGCAAGCATAAAGGGATGGGCATAAAAACCAAGAATAGTAAACAGGGAAAACAGCCGCCATGCTATAATTCGGTTGGTGAGCAGGCCGTCAAGAAAATAATATGAGGAGAGCAGCGAGAACAGCGCAAGCCCGGCGTAGCCCCGTGCTTCTGAAGAGTGATCGATATGAAAGGCGGAAATGGCAAGTAGCAGCGCACCCAGGACTCCGCTGCTGGTTCCGAGAAACTTTTTCCCAATAAAAAACAGCGCCGCAATACCCGCAAGCCCCATGATTACCGCCGGCAGTCGGGCTGCAATTTCGTTCTCACCCAGCAGCATTATTGAAAAACGTGCCAGCAGTGAGAAAAACAGGTGATTGTTAAAATAGTATCCAACACTGCTTATGGTCTGCCACAGGGATGGGGCGGTTGCGTAAGGCATGGTGCTCCAGATTTCATCCCACCAGAAACTCTGGTTTATATTCCAGCAGCGCAGGATGCCGGCAAGGAAGAGAATGCATGCAACGAGCGCTATCGAACGGATATGGCGTATGACGTTTTGTTGCATATACAGGGAACTGGTGTTCTCAGGGAGCTGAAGGTTATTTTATCTAAACGGAACTGCTTCCGCGAATTAAGACCTAATGTAGATATACAGACAACATATGCATCTAAATTGATTGACACCTGAGCTCAAAAAGTTTATTTAAAATATGGCCACCAAGACGATATGAATATAATAGTAGTAAAAAAACAACAAAAGGACAATACATAAGTTTTCTCGCTGCCGGTGATGAGTGCGAATACTCTTTCTATAAGCATTGTAATACCCGTTTATAATGAAGAAAGGAGGATAACGGTATTTCTGCAGAGCGTTATTGATTATCTCCTACGTAAAGAGTTCGCTTATGGGATTGTCATTGTCGATGACGGCAGCCGTGATCGCACCATAACAGTTACCGAGTCCCTGCTGAAAGAGAAATTACCCGGCACCTACCGCATTATTAAATTACCGGCCAACAAGGGTAAGGGTGCTGCGATCAGGGAGGGGATGCTGCAGGCAAAAGGCGACTATATATTTTTCCTGGATGCGGACGGCTCAACATCCATTCAGGAAATCGACAGCTTCATGTTTAAGTTCTCACCGGAAATTGACATCTACATTGCTACCAGAACCATCAAGCATAAGGCCCCGCAAAAGAGGAAATTTTTTGGC
>JAPLIX010000116.1:0-11840 GCA_026388865.1 Pseudomonadota bacterium
GCGCCAACAACCACGGTAGCGCCAACGACCACAAGTGCGATGACAACCACGGTAGAACTGACCACGACCGTGGAACCAACGACCACGGTATTAGTAACAACAACTATTCAGCCAACAACTACCGTTGCGCCAACAATCACGGTAGCGCCGACCACGACGACCAGTTCAACTTTATCCGCCACGACTATTGTTTATCAGTCTTATACGTGTGATACCTCGGCTGATGTTTATATTGATGAGGAGTCACCCGCGACAAATTTAAATGATAAAACCCGACTGCTTGTTTCCTATCATCCCACGAAGGGCAGAGCCCGCGGACTGTGGAAGTTTAACATCCCCGGCACCATCGACGCAGCGCAGATCGATAGCGCAACGCTTCATGTATCCGGCTCTATTCATACCGGCGGGGGTACGGCCCTAGCTATTTATTGCCTTGCTGTTTATTGTTATGCTCTTAATTTTCCGTTTGATGAAAATACTGAAACCTGGGATACCCATAGCGGCGGGGATTATGATGCCAGTGTGTTTGCTTCCGGTGCTCTTCCTGATGGCAATGACTGGGAAACAAGCATTGATGTTACCACGCTGGTAAAGGGTAATTTACCCAAAGTGCGCAGCAACGGGATGCTCATGAGGAAACAGCAGGAAGGCCCGACAAAAGAATATCAAAACATAGCATCAAGAGAATCCACCGATGCGGAAGATTTTGCTGCTCATCTGGAAATTGTCTATGCATCAACCGGAGCCACAACAACTGTTTCCTCTGGGGGTGGCGGCGGTGGTGGCGGCGGCGGGAGCTATTCATCTACAACGACAACAACAGTGCCTGTAGTAAGTACAACATCGACGGTGCCGGTAACAACCAGCACAACGGCCGCGCCTGTAACCAGCAGCACGTCAAGTTCTACCAGCACTGTTGCGCCGTCTTCTTCATCAACAACGAGCACGAGCACGACAACTGCGTTGTGTCCTGTCATAAAGATGTTTCAGGACGAAAACAGCCGTGAGGTTACGGTCATCCGGACGCTCAGAAACAGAAGGATGGCGCAATCGATTGACGGGCTGGTGCTCATCTATCTTTATTATACAAACACTGAAGAGCTGACGGGCATTTTCTCCTCAGACTTGGAGCTTTCAAACAGCGCGGCCAAGCTTATCAGGGAACTTACTCCTGCTCTGGAATTGAGCCTGGCGCATAACACCTCAATGACCGTCACGCCGGAACAGTATGCTGATATTATCACTATACTCAGGCGCACACAGGACGAAGCTGCTCCACATTTGAAGAAAACGATTGACCAGGTATTGAAAAAACTGGCCTCAGGTGAAATGATGAAGGTCATGGGAATAACCATACAAGAAAAATAAATATACAAGAGGAGTAACGTCACCATGAAAAAAGCAATTGTCCTGTTCTTTTTTTATATGCTCAGTTTGTACCATCCTGTCAGTGCAGAAACAATTTCTGTCACTGCGGATAAGGACACCTATCTTGACAAGCTGTATCCGGATACTAATTTCGGGCAGAAGTGGAATCTGCTGATGAGCGGCCCAGCAACCAAGCTGGCTCACGGCTTATTACGCTTTGATTTGAGCGTACTGCCTGCAGGTGCCCGCATCACAAAAGCTCAGTTAACAATACTTGTGCATGCGAACCATTCCACCAATTTCTATCGCATCTACCCGCTGAGCAGCCCCTGGGGTGAAGATTATGCCACCTGGAACAGTGCTTCATCAGGGAATGACCCGGCAGTCTTTATAGAAGCAGCCCTGCCCAGCACAACACCGCGCTGGATGGTGGTTGATGTTACAACGCTCATCAGTGATGAACAGGGAAATCTCCAGACCGGCATCGCTGCAAAGGGGCTGCTGCTGAAAGCAGATGCTGGTTACAACAGAATATTGTCTGCCGAGTTCAGCTCTGACGCCAATGCCTATACCTGTCATTCCTGCCATGGTTCAAATGACCCTTCCCTTGATGTGGGAAAATCCACAAACTGCGCCCAATGTCATGCCCAGGGGGACATTCACCTCTCCGGAGAACCAACGCTGATTGTTACTTATGATCCGATGCTGTTTCAGTTTGTTCAGGTGTCGGATACCCACATTGGCAAATCATCCCAGCAGGCGGCAAACCTCTCTAATGCAGTAGCGCAGATTAATACCATTAACCCCGCTTTTGTGCTTTTCAGCGGAGACCTGACCGACAGTGGAAGCCTTGAACAATACAGCGTCTTCAAGACGGCTGTCGCTAATCTCTCCATGCCGTATCACTGTGTTCCGGGAGACAATGATATAGTCGATGGAGAAGGCGACCTGCAACGCTACCGGGAACAGCTTGGTGATGATTATTATACCTTTGACTACCAGGGATTTCAGTTCATCGGGCTTGATAATAATGTTGAGACCGCACTCGACCAGGTGCAGAGAGAATGGCTGGAAAATGAACTGAAAAAGGGGAAACCGGAAATAATCTTTGCCCACAAGCCGCTTTTGAATTACCAGAATTGCAATCCTCTTCCAGAGGCGCAGCAGCTAGTAAGCCTGTTTGATACGTATACGGTAGATATGTTTATGAACGGCCATGATCACCTGGTGAAGGAATGTATCCTGAACAATACCAGTTATATAAAATATAAAAATCTAAGCTATGCCCACATGGGGGACCACCTTTACCGCGTATATGCTGACCGAATTCTGATGTATCACGTGGACCTGCGCGATGGCTCTGAGACCTTTGCCGGAAGCTTCCCGTTAATCCAGCCGCCAACCCTTGTTACGATATCTTCATTGCAGGCAATACCTTCCAATCGCAGTGTCACGATACGCTGGGTCACCGAGTCTGAAATAGATAATGCCGGCTTTAATATTTATCGCACCACACCGAATGGTGAGACCATCAAAATAAATAAAAATATCATTTTGGTACAGGGATCGGCAGCAGCCGGGGCGGTATATGAATTTGCGGACAACACGGTTGAAAACCGCAAGACATATTCATACCAGCTGGAAGACATTGACACAAACGGCACAGCGCGATTACATGGGCCGGTAAGCGCGACGCCGCGACTTCTGTACCTGTTCAAGTGAAAGGGTGCCGGTGAAAAATAATTGCTACTGGCGCAGCAAAACAGGGACGGGTACTGCGCTGCTGCTCTTCCTCTTGTTTCTCTCTGGATTTTTAGGCTGTACGCCATTTTCAGATGATGCCCAGGTTCAAGTAGTTACTGATGTTAATGAGTTTACGCCTTTTTCTTCGTCTCCCCGTGAAATTGCATGCGGGCCGTATTCCCTGAACGCGGATACCGGAGCTGCGGTTATCGCCTGGGAAGAAAAAGTCTGGGGTGATACCCTGCGGCATGTAGAGGTGCCGGTTTCCGGGCTTTCGCCGGGGACAGAATATGTTTACCGGGTTAATGGCGCAAAAAAAGATGGCCGCCTGGTAACCGCTCCCGCAGACGCTGCGCCCTTCAGTTTTTTTATAGTGAGTGATACGCGCGCCGGTGCTGCAATAGCCAGCCAGATAGCAGAACAGATGATCAGCGTCGATCCTGATGCCTCGTTTTTTATCCATGCCGGAGACATGGTAATAGATCAGGATAGCCAGGAAAGCTGGCAGTCAGGCTGGTGGAGTCCGCTGTCGGACCTGCTGCTGTATTTTCCGGTGTATCCGGTCATGGGCAATCACGAGGCAGGCTCTCCATGGTATCCCCGCTACTTTTCAAGCCTTGGCGGGAAAGGAATTAACTATTCATTTAACTGGGGACGAATTCATGTCGTGGTACTGGACGTAAATCAGGAAAGCTACATCACCGGGGAATTTCTGGCGTGGCTTACCGATGACCTGCAAGAACACCGGGATGCTGATTTCATGGTGGTATGCCATCATCTGCCGGCGTACGCATCTAACCCGGACGGAGAGAACGGCACCCCGTACATTCAGGAAAAGCTGGTGCCGCTCTACGAGCAGTACGGGGTCAAGCTGGTGCCGATGTGCACTGCTATCAGCATCACGTTAAAAATAATATCCACTACCTCATTTCCGCAGGCGGCGGCTCCACGCTCTATGATTACGGGCTTCCGCTTGAAGGCATGACCCTTAACTTATCTAAGAGCTATAACTTCATCCGCTGCCGGGTGCAGGATAGATCACTGCAGGTCACTGCCTATGATAGTACCGGTGATGTGCTTGATAAGTTTGAGCTTGCTGTAGACAGCGCCCCCCAGATTACTGCGCAGATCATTGCAGAGACCGACAAGTCCGAAGTGAAGCGGGGTGAGCAATTCAGGGCTGATTTTTTTATCGAAGGCGCAGCTGACCTGGATACGGCTTCTTTCACCCTGGAATATTTTAAGGACGACCCCCCCGGGGCACTTCTCGATGTCACTGATGCAGAGCCCCTGACTGAAGGAATACAGATTGAAGAAGGACAGCTGGGCGGCGTGGTGACCGCCAATAGTTCGGATAACGGCAAAGGAATAATTTCCTATGGAGAAGACAGGATAGGCGGCTTTTCCGCTTCTAAAGTAAAGGTTGCCTCAATACTGTTTACCGTGCTGGACGATGAACCGATCACGGCATTCTACCTTGTTCCAAAATTTTCTCTGCATGACACATCCGGCAGAGAAATCCCATGCTTTATGGGTGGAGTCAAGGTAATAATAAAACCATAGATAATCCGGATCAGCGCAATGATTGACATAATGAGATATAAAAACAGCTGGAAACATATTGCAGGCAGCCTGCTGCTCGCAGGATGCCTGCTTCTGGGCTTTGCCGGTCTTTCCAGCGCTGCAACCTATCAGTGTGTCCAGGATACCTATATTGATACTGCATATCCTAAAGATAATTTTGGCGGAAGCGACCGCCTGCTGATTTCTAACAGCGGAAATCCGACCCGCGTGCTGATGAAATTCAACATCCCTGAATGGGCGGACTCTTCCAACATTAAGCAGGCGACGCTTATTATCTACAGCGCGCCGTGGACCGGCGGCGCAGGCGGCACCACTGATTTTGATGTGTATGCCCTGACCCGTTCATGGACGGAGGGGAGCTGTGTGCGCTATAATGACCCAACCCCGGATGACGGCGCTACCTGGAACCAGTATAATTTTGATGCGGACTCAAGCAAGAACCAGTGGGCCAGCCCCGGAGGAGATTATGATGAAAGCATGCATGCGGACGGCACCTTTCCCGCGGGCAATGACTGGGGCCCTTTTTCTATTGATGTAACTGAGCTGTTAGAAAACAGGCTGAACAATCTGCGTGACTATGGTTTTCTGGTCAGGCACCCGCGCGAAGACGCGGCAGGGGGCTGGCAGAATTTTGCAAGCAGTGATTCCACCGGGTATGACCCGCCCCGGTACACGCAACTGGAAATAGATTTTATAGAACCTCCGCCAAACACCCCGCCTGATGCACCCTCAAATCCCGCGCCGGGTAACAATGATACCGGCGTGCTGCTGACCCCGACACTGAGCTGGAGCGGCGGCGACCCGGACCCGGACAATACCGTAACCTATGATGTGTACTTCGGCCTTAAGGGAGCGCTAACCCTTGTCTCTTCCGGCCAGGTTGCGGTCACGTACCTGCCCGGTGCGCTGCAGCTTGCCGCCACCTATGAATGGAAGGTGGTTGCCAGGGATAATTACGGCGCTGAAACATCCGGCCCACTGTGGAGCTTCAGCACCATTAAGAGCGGCATAGCATCAGTTTCTCCGTCAAGCGGCTCGCCTTTTTATTTCCAGGACAAAAGCTATATCCCCCGTCCTGTTCTGATTAATATCAAGGGCGCCGGGACCGCTTTCCGGTTTTCGCGGTCACAAGTTTCATTCAATGATGAAGGCATCAAGGTTCTGTTCTGCCTGCCGGTTTCGCCCGCTGAGCTGTGGGCATTAGTAATTATTGAAGAAACAGCACGACCCGGCCTGCATGATGTCACTGTTAACACCGCCGAAGAGGCAGCGGTCGGCAGTGCGCTTTTTGAAGTGAAAAAATACTGGCGCGGTACTGAACAGATAACCGTGAAGCACAACAGCGACGCTGCTGCGGTGGCGCTGCGCGGGCTGCCGGTTCACCTCTTCAAGGAAAAAGAGTCCCTGTGTTTTTCAGAAATCATTGAGAAGGCCGCTATCCCCGCCCATCCTGAAAACTATTTTTACAACCTCATATCAAATGACAATTATTCTCTGGAGCGGGGGATACTGCTCGGCGGCTGGCCAACAGGGCTTCCCACCTGGGCAGATATGCAAAAGGGCTATCTGTACCTGACCAAGTCATCAGGGCTGCTTGCCGGATGGTCCCCTGATACCGTGCCGGGACGAATCGGGAATTGCTACAATGCAAAATTTATGGAAGGAGGCTTCATTGAAGTTCGGGAGAAGGATATCATTGATTAATGCAGAGAGAAAAAATGTCCGGCGTAAGAGAGGTTTTTTATTAATCCTCGTCTTGCTGTGCGTGCTGTTTGAAAGTGGTGCGGCAAAGGCTGAAAAGATAATCTGCCCGGCTGCGGCTGATGTATATCTCGATGAATGGAATCCGGATGAAAATTTTAATTATAAGGCACGGGTACTGGTTGCAACCAACCATAATATCCACCATGGAATAGCACGGGGGCTCTTTTATTTTGATATTCCTGCCGACATAGCGGCCGCCCGGATCAAGAGCGCGGCAATCTATCTTGCTTCCTGCGCAAGCTGCGGCGGAGGAAACGGGGGAGTGGTGGGATTTTATGCCCTGAATAAACCGTTTGATGAAGGGACAGATACATGGAATTCTTTAGCAGGTGGGGATTGGGATAATTCCATATATACACAGGCAACACTTCCCAAGGGAGATGACTGGAACCAGGGAGTGGATGGTCAGCTTCCTCCTGGTGGAAGGGGCTTTGATATCACTGCCCTCCTTCGGGGAAACCTGGATAAAGTACGGACTAACGGCATCATGATGCGGTTTGTTGACGAGCACCAGGAACCATTCACCCACCAGAACGTTGCGTCAAGGGAATCAAAAGACCCGCTTGATTTCCCTCCCCAGATAATAATTCAAACAGAGGAGCCGCTCTGCCCGGCAGAGGTCATGCTCGGAGAAGACCGGCAGTCGCTTTCCCTCCTGCGCACATTCCGCGATCAGGAGCTCGCAAAAACTCCTGCGGGAAGAAAGTGCATAGAGCTCTATTACCGCAATGCTGCTGAGATCACCACCCTGCTGGTAACTGATGAGGATTTAAGAAGGCAGACCTCCGCAGCGCTGCCGGGGCTGCTGGCAGCTGTCAGGTGCAGACTTGAAAAGCGCCCGGCCGGTAATCTCCGCGATATGGATACTGCCCTCCATAATCTAATTAATTCGTTTATGGTAAAAGCCGGCCCGCGGCTGCAAAAAGATATTGCTGCCATAAACGCCTTTCTTCTCAGTGCCAAGTCATCAAGATAGAAGATGCCGGCGCTCCCTGGAGCCTTCTGCCCCGGTAATTGACTCCGAGCTCTAAATAGTATATACGTGAGTTGGGCTATAGCCAGTTCTGATGAATCTATAACTGGCTTTTTTTGCGTGTAATCAGCCGCTGGAGAAATGTACTGCTATGCGCGTTTATGTCGGATTTGATGATACGGACACGATTGATGCTGACCGCGGCACCGGAAAGCTGGCCCGCTGGTTTGAACAGGAACTCCCCGAAGGCTGCACCCTGTGGGGCGTGGTCAGGCAGCAGCTTCTGGTTGACCCGGCCATTCCCTACACCTCCCACAACAGCTCAGCCTGCGCCGTGGTAGAAGTACCCGATTCTTCCTACACTGAAATACTTATTGGGAAGGCCGCTGAACACATTAAGCGGTTTTTTATTCCCGGCAGCGATCCGGGGCTTTGTGTTGCCGCAGATGGTAACGGGTCTTTTGCAAGGCTCATTTCATTCGGAAAAGTGTGTGCAACCAGTATCGTTTCGCAGAAAGCTGCTCTGCAGGCT
The DNA here is from genome assembly GCA_026388865.1 of Pseudomonadota bacterium. Classification (GTDB taxonomy): domain Bacteria; phylum Desulfobacterota; class WTBG01; order CAIYCZ01; family CAIYCZ01; genus JAPLIX01. The sequence continues at coordinate 7,965 of JAPLIX010000116.1, forward strand.
GCCGCCGGAGTACATCTTTCCGGTCATGGCGGCACCAATGACGGCATTATCGGTGCTGCCGCAGGAGTTGGCCTGACTGCTTCGGGCTGGAGCGGCAGATTTATTGAATTCAAACGGTTGCGTGATTTTCCCGAGCTGGTCCGGGTAACTGATTTAGGACGGGCCGGTATCGTCGTAGTATCGGTTGATCGCGACGCGCCAGTGCCGGGCCCTGACGACATGGTTGATACCAGGGGGTGGCTGCGGCCGCGGCTCTGGGGCACACATCCGACTTTGCCGGTGACGGCCGCGGGAAAGAACCTGTGGCATGCGCTGGCCAAAGAAAAACGCAGGCACAAAGACAAACAGGAGGGATAGTCCCATGGCAGGAAAAATATTTTATAGAGAACGGCGTAAAGTAGGTGAAGGGGAGAAGAAACCGCGCTATAAACTGGTTGCCGTGGCAGGCATTGATATGAAAATCTACGGCAAACACCTGCGCAAGGGTGAGCTTGAACAGATTGCAGAGGCCGTCGGCGCGGACCTTGTGCTGCTTAAAAGCGGAGACAAGAAAAAGGGCGAAGACGTTTCTGTGGATGATTGAGTACGCGCAGGCAGCGTATAGTTTACAAATAACCTGTATATTAAGAGACATACTGCATGGCACTGCTCAGGGACCGTGATGGTCGTCGCTTACATGTAAAAAGCAGGCTGATGGGGGAAAGCCTTGTCAGCAGGACGCTGATAGATAAACTTGTTATCGCACCGCAGCAGCGGCTGTTCCCGGACGTTACGATTTTAAAAATCGGCGGGCAGTCAATCTGTGACCGCGGGAAAAAAGCGCTGCCGGGAGTCATCAGGGAAATAGCAGCGAACAAAAAAAAGCACAAGATGCTGCTGGTGACCGGAGGCGGGACGCGCAGCCGTCATATCGATGCCATAGGCCTAGAGCTTGGCATGCCCACCGGGGTCATCGCCAAGTTCGGCAGCTCCAGCTCCGAGCAGAACGCGCTTTTGGTTTCCATGCTGCTTTCACCCTGGGGCGGGATCAAGATCGGCCATGACGAGATTGTTAAGCTTCCGACCTACTTTACTCAAGGGTGCATTCCGGTCATGCATGGCATGCCGCCCTATGACTATTTTGCCATCCCTCCGGCAAAAGGACGGATTCCTATCCACCGGACAGACGTGGGTGCCATTATCCTTGCCGACCTGATCGGCGCAAAGAATTGTATATTTGTTAAAGATGAAAAGGGGCTGTACACCGATGATCCCAAGAAAAACCCTGGCGCGAAGTTTATTCCCCGGATCGAGGTAAAACAGCTTTTAAAAAAAGATCTGGACGATCTCATCATTGAGCGCCCATGCCTGGAGATTCTGCAGAACAGCGAGGTAGTGAACCAGATTCAAATCATCAATGGCCTGGAGAAAGGAACGATAACAAAAGCTCTCAACGGAGAGAAGGTGGGGACTGTTATTTATAAGGAATAACCAGTTTCTAAACGTTGTTATAAAAGTTTACCAGCCTGCACTATCCCTCTTCCCCTTCAGCCAGTATTTCATCCTTCATATCTTCAGGTGCCGGCGTGAAATAGCGCTGCGCGATGATGGTCGGTACTATTGCGGAAAGAATAACGGTTGCAATGAGAACTGGGCTTTATTGATATAGCCTGCCTGATAGCCGAACATGGTTGATATAGTTCCGAAGGTAAGGCCGGTGCTCATGAGCAGCGTTAAAATCAGGTACACGGCTTTTTCTTTTTTCAGCTATAACCCAGGCAGATACTTCCGCTCACAGCCATTTCCGCTTTCTGAAAAAAAACAGCATGATGCAAACGACGGATATCATTATGGTAAGAACAAAGGGGTACCCCCATTGCCATTCCAGTTCAGGCATATATTTGAAATTCATCCCGTAGAGACCGACGATAAAGGTGAGCGGGATAAAAATAGTGGCGATAATGGTCAAAACTTTCATCACCTGGTTCAGCCGGTTGCTGAGCGATGAGAGATAGATGTCAAGCATGCTGGAAAGCATTTCTCTGAACGTCTCAATGGTATCTATGATCTGCACCACATGGTCATAGACATCCCGCAGAAAAATCTCTGTTGACTCCTTTATCAAGTCTGATTCCCGCTTCGCGAGCGCAGCAACGACTTCGCGCAGCGGCCAGATGCAGCGTCTGATATACAGCATCTCCCGTTTAAAGTAGTGTATTCTTTGCAGGGTTTCCGGTTTGGGGTCGGTAACCACTTCTTCTTCAAGAAGCTCGATCTGTTCCCCCAGCTTCTCAAGAACGGCAAAGTAATTATCCACTATGCCGTCAAGCATGGCATAGGCGAGATAATCAGCCCCCATTTTGCGGATTTTTCCCTTGCTGCTCCTGATGCGCTGCCGCAGCGGCTCAAATACATCACCCTTAAGTCCCTCCTGAAAAGAAAAAACAAAGTTGCTGCCGAGAATGAGGCTCACCTGCTCGGATACGATAGCAGTGCCCTGGTCATTGTAGTGGAGCATTTTGAGAACTATAAAGATATAATTCTCCATGTCATCAACCTTGGGGCGCTGGTCAGTGTTCAGTATATCTTCCAGCGTCAGTGGATGAATTTCATAACAGGCCCCCAGTTTTTCAATAAGCTGTACATCATGAACACCTTCAATATTAATCCAGGTAACGGTGGGGCGGTCTTTTAACAATAAGCACTGTTCAAGCGTCTGCAGCGTTTCTTCCCGCAGGTCAGTTTCATTGTAGTCAATAACCGTGACCCCGGTGATATCCACGGTTTTTTCTCCGATGTGCACGAGTGTGCCGGGCCCCATCCAGGCCTTTTTTGAGCGCTTTTTTGTATATCGTTTCATGGAATCTCCTGAGGTAAATGAGCGTGTTGTCAAAAATTAACCACAGAGAACGCCCGTCCTCCGTAGCACTGCCTACCTTCCGCATAAAGCGTGCTTTGGAAGGCGGGCATTAGGTGGACTGCGGAGGGTGGACAGAGAAAATAATATTTATCAATACGTTAATTAAAAAGTATGTTAGCCCCCTCTGTGCCCTCTAAATTTCTATTTTTTACTTTTATTTTCAGGTACATTATATACAGCACATTACTTTTTCTTTCAGCCGTGCTCAAGAGCTTCCGTATCACTACCCCCTCTATGCTGTAGAACAACGGTGAGTGTTTCATTACTGTTCATTTTTTTGGAGACCACAGAGAATTTCTCAGTGTCCTCTGTGGTTTTATATACACGTGTTTTCAATAATTAAAAACGGTTTATACTATATCCGCTAACCTGACAATAAAAAAATATTTACAGAAACGCGACCAGGCTCTGTTCCCGTTTGATAACAGGGATGGTGCCATGATATAGTAGGACAAACAGATCCGATCCAGTCAGCCGTCAATAACCATAGCTGCCGGAATAGCACTATACGGACAATAAATAAATCAAATTATTTTCACATCCATGCTTAGAAAAGCAGCCTCCACAGTACTCCCTATACCGACAGCCGGCCGGCCCCGCTGGCAGCAGCTGGCAGCAAACGCTGTGACAAAAGCTGAGGAGCTTGCCCGCTATATCCCGATTGACAGGGAAGCCGTGCAAAAGGTCATTGATTGCTACCCGCTGCGGATCAACCGCTATTATCTGAGCCTGATTAAGGAGCCGGGAGATCCCCTGTGGAAACAGGTGGTGCCTGATGAACAGGAGCTTTTGGATATCGTGGGAATGGAGGACCCGCTCGCGGAAGAGGAGCATTCCCCGGTTCCGAATATAACCCACCGCTACCCGGACCGGGTCCTTTTCCTGGTGTCAAACCAGTGCGCTGTTCACTGCCGCTTCTGCACCCGTAAGCGAAAAATCGGAAAACAGTTTGCGGTGACCGATAAAACCGTGAGCGA
>JAPLIX010000116.1:11913-12663 GCA_026388865.1 Pseudomonadota bacterium
CACCGGGAAGTGCGTGACGTGCTCATATCCGGGGGCGACCCGCTGATGCTGGAGGATGAACAGCTTGCAGATATTCTTGCTTCAGTGCGGGCCATTACGCACGTTGAAATCATCCGCATCGGCACGCGGGTGCCCTGCGTGCTGCCGCAGCGCGTAACCAGGCGCCTGGCAAAGACCCTGCAACGGTTCCACCCGCTGTACATTAACACTCACTTTAATCATCCGGCGGAGATTACTCCCGGGGCAGCACAGGCATGCGCGCTGCTGAGTGACGCGGGGATTCCCCTTGGCTGCCAGACCGTGCTGCTGCACGGGGTAAACGATGACCCGCACATCATGCAGCAGCTGATGCAGAAGCTTTTGACCATACGGGTGAAGCCCTACTACATCCACCAGATGGACCTGGCGCGCGGCACCAGCCATTTCCGCACCGCGCTGGCCACCGGACTCAGCATTATGCAAGCACTGCGCGGGCATACTTCGGGGATGTGCGTTCCGCACTTTGTTATTGATCTGCCGGGCGGCGGTGGAAAAGTACCGCTTCTTCCGGAATACGTTGTGGGAGAGAAAGACGGGAACCTGCTGGTAAGGAATTTTCAGGGAAAGATATTCAGATATCCGCTCGATAAATAATTAGATCAAGTATGTTTCCCTGCCCGTGCTTCAAACCGCTACACGGGCAGGGAAATGGACATGACTCATTAAAATTTATAGCCGATCCCCACCCCGATGAGGTAGGCATTGCCGTCG
>JAPLIX010000116.1:12706-14663 GCA_026388865.1 Pseudomonadota bacterium
CTTGGGCACGCCATCCGCGATACGTTCATCGTAGTTCCGATTTTTGGGCAGCAGGTAGGTATAGGAGAAATCAGTTGTCCAGTGCTGCCCCCAGTGCAGGCCGAAGCCGCAGCTGAAGAGCTGCCGGTCATAGGAGGAAACCAGGAAGTCAGCGGTTCTCCCCGGAATGGGCTCATTGTCATAGGCATATCCCAGGCGCAGATCAACCATCCGTGTCAGCGCGTACTCAACCCCGATCTGATAGCGCCACACATCATGCCACTCCTTCTGCTTTGTTACGGAACCCATGCCGGCGATGCCCTCATCAAAGTTGATCGTCATGTGATTAAAGGTGTTCCAGCGGGTAAGGATCGCGTCAAATTCAATGCTCAGCCGGTCGATCGGCTTGAAGGCGACGCCGAGGAAATATTCATCCGGCAGCAGGACATCAGCACTGATCCTGCCGTTGCGAAACGCCCCGCGCAGTAAATTAGACTTTATAAAATCAGCCCGGCCCGAGAGGTTGTGTTTTACCTTGCTCCGGTATAACAAGCCGAAGGACACCCATTCCCTGGGCTTGTAATGGGCGGCAAGGTTAAATCCAAAGCCGTAGGAATGTCCCTTCAGGCTCGAACTGACATTGAAGATCGGGATCGTCTGCTCAAGCTTCACATCAAGGCGCATGACGCTCGCGCCGGCGGCAAGAGAAAAGCAGTCATTGAACTTCCAGGCCACGTTGGGGTTTATTTCCACGCCCTTCACCACCGCATTGTAGCTGTTGTAGCGTCCCGGCCAGTTTTCCGGATACTCGGTGCCCAGGCCGAAGCGGGCAAACATGCCGACCCCGACCCAGAGCTTCTCTGATACCTGGCGCGTCAAATAGCCGTAGGGCGGGTAGAACCAGTTGCGCCTGAGATCGGATTCCTCAGTGCCGCTGCCGAAAAAAGAATGGGTCGTGACTTTATTCATCGGCGTGATGAGCGTGCAGCCGGTCAACATCTGGGTGCCCTCCAGCTGGGTGATACCGGCGGGATTGTAAAAAATGGCCGACGGGTCATCTGCACGCGCGATGAGCGCTCCGCCCAGTGCATTGCCGCGGGCGCTGCCTTCATAGAGCGCAAAGCCGGCAGCAAAAACGCGCCCTCCTGAAGCAGACAAGAAGGCAAAAGTTAGGATTATAATTAAGAGTGCGGTCAAAGATTTTTTCATAGGCTCCCCCTGTTTTTTGTCTTGTTATCTTTTTAGAAAAGGGCTGCTGTAGATGCTGCCCCTGTTACAAAAACAGCCCCTGCTTATCATAAATGACCGGTCTTGTACACAATCTTTTTTCGACCGGGCGATCAGGGCGACAGGGGGGCTGCTCCTGCACTGAAGCGGCAGGAAGAGCTGAAGCTGGTCAGGGTTTGAGCTCTACAAACAGGATTAGAAGCAAGGCAGTGATGTGGGGGGTGGTCATAGTGCTGAGTAACGAGTTCTGAGCGATGAGTTGAACCGGCTTTCAGCTGTCAGCGTTCAGCTTTCAGCGCTTATTAATTTCTTTAATATTTTCTCAATCATGAGTTACCAGTTATTCACTCTACACGGCGCTTTGTGCCTCTGTGCCTTTGTGCCTTTTCCCTGCCCGCCTTTCACTTTTCACCTTCCACGTTCCACTGTTTTCCCCGAGTCACGAATCACCCGTCCTCCGTAGCACAGTAAAGTGCGGCCAGTCCAAATTCAAACGTATACTTAGCAATCACCAATACGTTTTTTTTAACACTGCGGAGGGTGGACGAACCCCAAACCCCTTGCGGGTTATAGTTCCGTCACCGCCTCTATTGCTTCATAAACAACATCGATCAGGGTTTCCAGCTCCTTCACTGCTATGGACAGCGGCGGCATAAGAACGATCACATCCCCCAGGGGCCTGATGATGACGCCGCGGCGCCGTGCTTCAGCTATCACCTGCTGCCCGATTTTCTTCTTCACCGGAAAGGGC
>JAPLIX010000135.1 GCA_026388865.1 Pseudomonadota bacterium
AATTACTGGACTCCCGCATTCGCGTGAGTGACAGATGGGGAGTTATTAGAGGTTCTCTTAACTTCCATGAAGTTTGTACCCGTTACTCAGCACTCGTAACTATTTATAGTGCTGCTGCTTGATTCAGCTCCCTGACGTGGAAAATTTCATCCTTTCGCAATGGTTCTATCTGCGATTCCTTGACCACGATAACCCCGACCGTCTCTCCCAGTGCATTGAACAATTCAAGAGAATACCCCGGTTCGTCAGCGTTCATACCTTCATGACAATCTACAATAGTGGCGACATCGCCACGGAAGAACCCATCGTCCGGGAAATCATCTTTTAAGGCAACCCGTGTAAAAAGCTGATGAGGCATAGTTAATCCTCCTTATCTGAATACAGGGTCGAAAATCTCAGTGATGAGTGCTGAGCGATGAGTAACGAGTGTCCACCCTCCGCCCGCCTTCCAAAGCAAGCTTCCCGTCCTCCGCAGTAGGCTGCTACGGAGGGAGGATGTGCGGAGGACAGGCAGTTGTCTGCTACGGAGGACGGGCTGAGAGAAAAATTATTGCCAAAAATCACAAATCAATCTTTTGAACAGGGCCGCTGAAAGAATAGTTGTATTGAATAACTTTTTTGCTTCGGTAAAATCCTTATCCCCGGTGATTAAAAATCAATAACGACTTTCAATAGCCTCTCCGAAAGGAGTCAACTTCTTCAGCAATTTCCTGTTCGGTAATTATTTGAGCTTGTGGCAATCCCTGTGTTGCTTTAAGTACGTCTTTCAGTTCTTTTAGCTGCTTGTCAATATCATCCTCCGCCGCTCGCAGAACCACTTCTATCCGCTGCCCGGCGGGAAATGGTATGTCAGACAGCACTACTTTTTTTGGGTCTTTAACCGTTAGATAGGTTTTATACGCCTTCATATTTTCTTCTCTCTGCTATCGAGGTGCCGGAAAATTATTAATGGCCAGCAGTTATCTTAACGTTATCGCCCGTAATAGTTTTTTCATATAAATACTCCGGGGCAAGGTCAGCTCCATTACTCCATACAACAGTATCCATATCAACCGTGAAAGATTTAAATTGATCCAAATCTTTCAGTTGGCCAAATATGTCTCTGGGGTCAGTTAAGATAACATCTTTAAGATCAACAATACCTTCCTTGCCATCGCTGAATTTTACCCAGATTTGATATTGTTGAAGATATCGAGAATCTACCACCCAGACCATATAGTAATCTCCTCTATTCTAAGGGTTTTATCTTTTGGAACGAGCCGTTTTCCTTTATGCTGAGCCAGTTTTTCATCAACTCATTCCGGTGCTCGAAAGCCCATTCAATGACCAGCATTAAAACCCTGTGCGGCAATAAACCATCAATGACATTCAGATCGGAGATGCTTAGACTCGCCCTGTATTCATTGTATTTTACATGAAAGTGAGGAGGATCATGGTCATTGAAATACATATAAATGGATATGCCCAAAAATCTGCATAGTTCCGGCATAGCTGTAAACTCCAAAAATTAAAGTTACTCGATTTTCACGAGCGCTTAACAAATGTTTTATTCTTGAAAATGTTATTTGCTTTAATTACTCTATAACAAAGTAAAATGCGCATGTAAATAATAAACTCTTGCAGGGATTCGAGGGGTCAAGGGGTCAAGGGTTCAAGCGGCACACAGCCGGATGAATACAGAAGTCAACATGCCGAACAAATATTCATATTCATTCATATTCCGCAGTCCGCAATCTGCAATCTGCAATTAAATGGACCCTATTATCTCAGCGCTGCATTGTGAATGCTTCTCCCGCCTTTATTCCCTGCCCTTTAATAAAATCCCCTGCCGGCATCTTTTTCTTTCCTTCAAGCTGCAGCTCCTGTATCAGCAAGGCACCATTACCGGTTGCAATCTCAATTCCATCATCACCCACCGAAGTTATTTTTCCCGGTATAGCGCCTCTTTTTGCTGCTAAAACTTCAGTAAGATAAATTTTTAACAGCTTACCCCTGAAAAAGGTGAAGCATCCGGGCCAGGGATTCATGCCGCGGACCTGATGGTGAATCTCGCGGGCGCTTTTGCTCCATGCAATGCACCCGTCCGCTTTTTTCAGGAGCGGTGCATAGGTTGCCTGCGTATGGTCCGGCGGGATTCTCTTCCACCCATTGCTTCTAAGCTCGTCAAGGGCTTCTCCCAAAAGCGCGGCTCCGGGTGCGGCAAGCCGGTCATGAAGCGTTGCCGACGTATCATCGGGCAGTATTGCAACCGGCTGCTGAA
>JAPLIX010000043.1 GCA_026388865.1 Pseudomonadota bacterium
AGTTGTAACACAATATTTTAACATCGTCAAGAATTCCATAAAAATCATAATTTTTCGAAGATAACTTGCCCGGCTAAAAACATCTTGACATTTTAGAGTGTTAACGATAAGTTTTTTATTATTATAAGGGGGATTGAACCTTCAGATTTTAAGTCAATTGTAATGCACCCCTGCCCTATCCCGCCCAGGCTGGAAAGGCATAGGCCGGTCAATAAATCACAAACTCGATTTCTTTATAAAAGGAGATTCTGCATTGGCTGAGAAGACATTTAAACAGGAGAAGGTTGGCTGCTATCTGCTGGAAACAAAAAGGGCAAAACCTTTTGAGCCTGGCACTAAGCCGGAACTAAAACCAGAATGGGACAAGGATCTGTGTGTCAGATGCGCTCTGTGCTATCTGTACTGTCCTGATGCGGCCATCAGCCGCCAGGAGGATGGCTATTTTGCTGCAGACGATGAGCTGTGCAAAGGATGCGGTATTTGCCACCGGGAGTGCTGGTTCGGCGCAATCAGCATGGTAAAGGAGGGCTAATGGATAAATTCAGTTTATACGCAGGACAATTTTTATCTTTTCGTGAGCAGTTTGCCCCCAAGGGGCACCGCGCGTGCCAGGGGTGCGGCGTGGCGCTGGCCGTCCGGCATGTGTACAAGGCGCTGGAAGGTAAAGTTAAAGAGCTTGATAAGGCACAATGGCAAATACCCTGGCAGCACACGGTGCTTGCTTCTGCCGGAAAATCAGCCACTGAGCCGGCCCTTCTGAGCATTGAAAAAGATCCCGCTGCAAACGGCACACTCTATATCTGTTTTGATAATGAATGCGTTGAGGGAAAAATCACCAAAGACGCGTTCATCAAGAAAGAGCCGGCCATTGCCGTGGCCAATGATTTCACCTATGTGGCAACGGCATGCCCGAGCCATCCCTTTGATCTCATTGAAAAGGTGCGGCGGGGCTGGGAAACTGCAGGCCAGAGCTTCATCCATATTCTCTGCCCGTGCCCTGTCGGCTGGGAGTACCCGTTTGAAAGCACGGTGCGCCTGGGCCGGATGGCGGTAGAGTCGCGTCTCTTCCCGCTTTATGAAATAGCCGGCGGTTTTTATCACATCAGCGTGGATGAGCCTAATCCGCGTCCGGTGTCTGACTATATCAAGCAGCAGAAGCGCTTTTCCCACTGGAAGGCCCAGCAGATTGCCGTGCTGCAGGATGAAATCAGCGCAATCTTTTCTCAGCTTGAAGAGAAAGCAACCATAGCAAAATAGATAATCTCAAATTTCAAATTATAATCGGAGTCATGTAATGGCAGATTTAAAATGGTCTTCAGATGGTCAGGAAATGTTTGGCAAAATCATGGCAATTGTGCCTGAAGCCATGCGCGAAGCAAGCCCATGCTCTATGGGTTTCTTGAAAAACGTGCCAGTGGCAAGCCGGTTACCTCGGATATGGTTGCGGCCATGGTGCAGAATGATTTGCCTGAACCCCAGCGCACCGGCATCATGCAGGCGCTTGGAATGAAAAAGCCAGAGGAGCAGGCAGCTGCTGCGGTACCCGCTGCACCGCCCCCCCCGCCTTTTACACCGCACTGGCAGGGTAAAAGCGAGGTCATGTTTGAGATGATGCTCAATGAAGTTCCCGAAGCTCTTCGCGGCGTATTCCGGGGGAAGCTCCTTGAGATTCTGCGGCAGAAATCAAAAGGCGGCAGCGTAACCGAATCCCATGTTACCGAAGTGGTCCAGGAAATTGTTCCTGAGCCGTTTAAGACCACTATCCTTAAAAAATACACCGAACTCGGCGATGTTGACCTGAGCTGCATTGACTCTATCATTGCCCGTCACGGCAAAGCCCAGGACAGTCTCACCTACATTCTTCATGATACCCAGGAAACAGTCGGCTTTCTGCCTCCCGAAGCTCTCCGGGCCATAAGCAATAAAACCGGCATTCCTCTGAGCGCCATTTATAATGTGGCAACCTTTTATAAATCATTCAGGATGGAGCCCAAAGGCGTCCATCACCTTAAGATCTGCAATGGCACCGCCTGCCATCTCAAAGACCGGGACGGCGTATTGAGCAATATAGAAAAGATGGTGGCACAGGCCTCCGCTAAAAAAGTGACCATGGAAAAAACCCTCTGCCTTGGCTGCTGTGACTGCGCGCCGGCAGTGGTAATTGACGGCGAAGTGGCACAGGGCCCGGAAGCTAAAACTAAAGTTGAGAAATTACTGGCATAACCATAACTGCTGATGATACGTGGGGATTGGAAATGAAAATTAAGGATTCAAAAGCATTAGCTGAGACAAAAAAGAAAGCTCAGGAGCTTCCTGCACCGGGCGCGATCAGGATCACTGTTGGCACGGCAAGCTGCGGTATGGCCAAGGGCGCTGATAAAACGCTGCAGGCTTTGAAGGCGGCAAGCGCTGCGCAGAAGATTAATGCCCGGGTTGTTGCGGTGGGCTGCAACGGTCTCTGCCACAAAGAGCCCATTGTTGAGGTACAGGCGCCGGGAAAGGCTAAAATCGTTTATGGCCCGATCACCGAGGCTGATGTGCCGGCCCTTTTAAAAGCTGTTGCCAGGGGCGATATTTTTAAAGACCGCGCGCTCGCCAGCATTGATGCTGAAGACCATGTTTTAGAGGGCACCATTACCTATGGCGATGCAGCTTCAGCAGGCGGTATTGCCCCGCTCAAAGACTATGCGTTCTACCGCGGTCAGCATAAAGTAATCTTGCGCAATGCCGGCACCATTGACCCGGAGAATATTACTGAATACATTGCCCGCGGCGGGTACGAGGCCCTGGCAAAGGCGCTCAGGATGAAGCCGGCAGATATCGCTGAGGAGATCACTAAGTCGGGCCTGCGCGGCCGGGGCGGCGGCGGATTTCCGGTAGGCATCAAGTGGAAGAGCTGCATGGCAGCCAAAGGTGATAAAAAATACCTGATCTGTAACGTGAGCGAAGGTGAGCCGGGCATCGGCATGCACCGGAGCTTCCTTGAATCAGATCCCCATTCTGTAATCGAAGGCCTCATCATCGGCGCCTACACGATTGGTGCGCAGGAAGCATACGTCTATATCAGGGATAATTACCGCCTGGCCCTCAACCGCCTGCGCAAAGCATGCGCAGACGCAGCTGAAGCAGGCCTCCTCGGTGAAAACATTCTGGGCAGCGGGCTGAATGTTACTATTAAAATAAAGGAAGGCGGCGGACGCTTCGTGTGCGGCGAGGAAACCTCCCTCATCGCCTGTATTGAAGGAAAGATCGGCGAGCCGCGGCAGCGCCCCCCGTTCCCCACGGATGCTGGGCTGTTTGGCAAGCCTACCTGCATCAATAACATTGAAACCTGGGCCAATGTGCCGGTTATAATTATGAAGGGTAGCGACTGGTATGCTTCCATCGGCAGCAAAAAAAGTAAAGGCACCAAGGTTATATCTCTTGCAGGCGATGTCGCCCTGCCGGGAATGATTGAAGTTGATATGGGCA
>JAPLIX010000546.1 GCA_026388865.1 Pseudomonadota bacterium
GGGCCCGCTGAGATTCGAACTCAGGACCTCCGCCATGTCAAGGCGACGTCATAGCCAACTAGACCACGAGCCCGCATATGCCTGATGCTCTATAATGTCTGTCATCTTATTATTAAAAAATAGTGTACCGTTTCTACCGGGATTGGCCCCCGGTTAAATCCTTAAATTTTCCATTTTTATTAACAGAGTTTATATCCGCTTTTACCCTGCAAGCACCTATACCCTGTTCTTGAATGTGGACAAAAATACTGTCACTAAATTAGGACAGAAACTCTGGCACTCTACAAATAATAAACTGTTGACTGTTAAAAATACAAAAAGTGTGCATCTTCGTTTGCGTATAAGATTCCAAAGTGTTGTTGTATTCTCCACAAGTCATTTCGAATAGAAACGCGTGGAGCCTAAATTTTTTGTGCTTCACTCATTTTAGAAAAAAGTGACCATTTATTAAAAAGTAACATTACGATTTTTTATTGTTTTGATGAGTTTGCTTCAGTGAAAGTGAATAATACCTTGCACCCGTTATCGAGCCCTTCGTATTTTTGGCCATATCTCTCAAATGATTCAACGCATTATCAGGCAATGCATTTAATAATTCCTTTCTTGTTCGATATTTGTCGGAATCTATTCCAATTTTTTTTGCATAAGTACGTATAGCACCAGTCCTGAGTTTCTCTAAAGTTATATCTTCAACCGGATCTAATTTTTTGATCTCGTCAAGGAGGTGATTTAAACCATGTGATGTCATCTCTTCCCATTTTTTCATGGGATGTTCAACCCGTTTACCACTCATAAATTCCAACCTATATTGTCATAATAATTTTATATGTTAAAATGTTTCCATTGGATTCAAAAATGTTTAAGAAATATTCCTTTGTATATTCAATTCATTGTGATTTATTGCATATGAGCCAAGATAAAAAGTATAGATGTTTGGGATTAAATAACAAGGCTAATCATCAGAAAAGTATCTAAAACAAGATTATGAAAAAAAGTATTATTTTGACTGCAGTACTGCTCTTGATCCTTGGGGTATTTATTGCAGGATGCACATCCAATACATCATCCAGCTCTCCCTCTCCTGCACAAACAACTACAAGCCAGCCTTCATCTGTTCAAACAACTGCAAGCCAATTATCAACTATTGATCCATCACATATGGCTCTAACATTGTCAGACGTACCTACCGGTTTCACAATGAAAATGGGGACGGAACGGACATCTTCTGACGTTTCTCAAACAGCTCTCGCGGATGGATGGAAAAAGGGATATTATGTAGAGTTCGACAAAACGAATACTGCAATTCGCGATTACGAAGTGTTACAACAAACAATCAGTATTTACCCAATTAATAATTTGAACCAGGTCATGACAGAAGCCAGCACCAGTTTATTAAAAGAGGCAAATGCAACTATCACAGTTGAACAACTATCCGATCCGAAAATTGGTGATTCGAGTAAAGCATTTAGAATTAAATCTAATATATTAGGCATGCCAGTAACAAAATTTAGCATATATTATGTAAAAAAAGATGTATTTGAGGGGTTGTCGATGGGAGGCACATCGGCAGATTACGAAACACTCAAACAATTGGCAAACGTTTCAGCGTCTAAAATCATATAATAAATAAATCCTGTTCTTATTTTATCACCATATACTCACCCCATCTTTTAATCTTTAAAACGTATTATGGGTAGTGTAACATATTTCCCGTATTTCGCAATAATTCCGTTTTTAACAAAAACTCTGTCACACTACAAACGGCAGATTCATTCCATGTGCATTAGAATGTCCTGATTGCGGTCTGTTAAAACCGGACTGATTTACGAGTAGGATTGCTGCTGGCGCGATGTTCCGGAACTGGTGGCTTATTATAAATATACGTATAGCGAAGCGTTGCTCATGAGCAGGAGTATTTCGATAAGAACATGCAGCATAAACCTGCACTGGCGAGGAGAGCGCGATGAACCCGGACGATAATCTGCTGGTCGGCATCATAGATGATGCAATCCATACCGACACCCCGCATGGCCATGCCATTA
>JAPLIX010000262.1 GCA_026388865.1 Pseudomonadota bacterium
AAGTTTCCCGCCGCACCCAGCCCCCGCCCGCCTGAGACAATGATTTGGGCTTTTTCCAGCTCTACCGTGCTGTGCGCTCTTTTCACGCGCTTGATAATTTCAAGGAGGCTGTCTCCTGGTTTTTCCTTCACTGCAACGGGAACAATCTCGCCGGTCCGCTTAGGCATGCACAGCGCCTGCATCACGCCGGGCCGCACCGTTGCCATCTGCGGGCGGTGGCCGGGGCAGGCAATGGTTGCCATGATGTTGCCGCCAAACGCGGGCCGGGTCTGCAGGAGCGAACCGTCTTCAGGGCTTATCTCGAGGCCGGTGCAGTCAGCGGTGAGGCCGGTGCCGAGCCGGTTGGCGATCCGGGGCGCAAGGTCGCGTCCCATGGTGGTAGCGCCAAAGAGCACTGTTTCCGGCTTGTGGGCTACGATTAGCTCAGCGATGATGCGCGCGTAGGGCAGGGTGCGGTAATGCTTCAAAAGCGGCGCATCGCCGGTATAGACCAGGTCAGCGCCATGGCGGATGAGAAGCGGGGAAAGGTCGGAAATGCCGGCGCCCAGAAGAACTGCCGCAACCCCGGTTGAGCGCAGCTGCGCAAGCTCGCGCGCTTTTCCCAGCAGCTCAAGTGTGACCGGGTGTATGGTGCTGTCGCGCTGCTCGGCTATAACCCAGATGCCCCGATACGTTTCGAGATGTTTCATGCCCGGGCTTTTTTTCGCGGAGAGCACAATAGCTTCAAAGCGACACGCGTCTACGCATGCGCCGCATCCGGTGCAGGCATCGGTCAGGACCGGCGTTTTGCCTTCGAGCTGTATCGCGCCAAACGGGCAGATCTTAACGCACTGCTTGCACGCTACACATTTTTCAGGGATCAGTTTAATCATAGCCTACACAATGAAACTACAGAACGCGGAGTTAAAATTAACGACCTCCCCCAGCCCCTCCTTGGTAAGGAGGGGAGCATAACCTCCCCTGACCCCTCCTTGGCAAGGAGGGGAAAGATCATTTAGGTCTCTCCCCATTTTCAAGGGGGAGCAGGAGGGGGTGATTATTCGTGTTTGAGAAATTCTGCTATATGCACAAGAACCCCTTCAACATTTTCAGTAATATCTTTGTTAGTAAAACGTAAAAAATGAATTCCTTTAGATTCGATATATTTTTGCCGCGCAGCATCATACGGTCTTAGCTCTTGAGTAAAATGAGTATCCCCGTCAATTTCTATGGCAAGCTTTGCTTCCGGACAGTAAAAGTCCACTATAAATTTTCCAATGCTGTATTGTCTCCGAAATTTGTGTCCGTAAATCTGCTTAGCCCTGAGCCGTGCCCAGATGCGTTTTTCCGGCTCCGGCATGTCATTTCGCAATGCTCTTCTTTTTTCTTTTTCCGCGGTTCTGTTAAAGAGCCTTGTCATTGTACCTGCCTGGAAGACCTCCCCCGACCCCTCCTTGGCAAGGAGGGGAGATAGATACGTGTCCCCCAGCCCCTCCTTGTAAAGGAAAGGGGAGATAGTATTCTCTGTTACCTCTATGCTTTGCCTGCTACTGAATAAAATTAAGTTCCTTCAGTTTTTCCAGCAGGGTTTTCACCATCTCTTTTTCACTGCCGGGGATAATCATCCCCTTTTTCTGCTGCTCGGGCGTGAAGATTTTTTTCACCCAGGTGGGCGATGCGGAGAGACGAGAGACCAAGCATGTCATGGGGCACGTCAAGGTCTTTTGCCTGCCAGCGGGTGATACGGCTGCCGCTGCAGGCATCGATAATATTATACAGGGACATATTCCGGGGCTGGTTGATGTCTCCCGTCACGGTAACAAGCGCCGGCAGCTTTACCTGTACGGTTTCCATGGTGTCCTCAAGAGAGCGCTCAGCGGTCAGGATGCTGTCTTTCCGTGCGAGTTTTGTTGCGTAGGTCACCTGGGGGATATTTAAAAACCCTGCCAGCTGCGGCCCGACCTGGGCGGTATCGCCATCGATTGCCTGGCGGCCGCAGATGATGAGCTGAAACGCATCTAGTTTGCGGATCACCCGCGACAGAGTAAAGGCCGTGACCAGGGTGTCAGCGCCGGCAAACGCGCGGTCGGTAAGAAGCACTGCCCGGTCAGCTCCCATGGCGAGGGCTTCGGCAAGGGCGTCTTCTGCCTGGGGCGGCCCCATGGTTATGATCGTAATGCTCCCGCCGTGCTTTTCCCTGAGCTGCAGTGCCGCCTCAACCGCATTGAGGTCTTCAGGGTTTACTATGCTCGGGACCCCCTCCCGGATAAGGGAATTGGTCTTCGGGTCGATCCGCACTTCGTGGGTGTCGGGGACCTGCTTGATGGTTACGATGATGTGGAGGTCTTTCTTCTTGGTCATTGATATTTCTTTCTTGCCAAAGGCTACCTATTTAAAATACGAAGCACTAAATCCGAAACTCTAAACAAATCCGAAATCATAAACTTCAATATCAAAACCGCTGTCTCGAATTTCAAATATTTGAAATTTGGATTTGTTTAGAATTTAGAAATTCGTATTTAGAATTTTGCGAATCCCGAAAATATCGCGCATAAATGCGCAATTTCTATTACCTTGGCATCGCGCAGAAAGCGCTCGACCTTGTAGTCTTTCATGCACCCGTAGCCGCCATGAATCTGGACCGCTTTTAAAGCGGCGCGCATGGCAACCTCAGAGGCATAGAGCTTGGCCATGGAGCCCTCGGTTGAAAACGGCCGTCCCTGGTCCTTGAGCCACGCTGCCCGGTGCACGAGAAAGCGGGCGGCGGCGATTTCGGTTGCCATGTCAGCGATCATCCACTGGATGGCCTGGAAATTCGCCAGGGGTTTGCCGAACTGTTTGCGCTCTTTGCTGTATCTGACGGATTCGTCGAGAGCTGCCTGGGCAACTCCCAGAGCCTGCGCCCCGACGCCGATTCTTCCGGTATCAAGGGTGGTGAAAGCGCTGGTGAGCCCTTCTCCCGGGCTGCCCAGGACATTTTCAACCGGCACCGCGCAGTTCTCAAAAATAAGCTCGCAGGTGTCAGATCCCCGTATGCCGAGCTTGTCCTCCTTCTTCCCGACCGAGAATCCCTTCAACCCTTTTTCCACGATAAAAGAGGTGATGCCCCGGCCGCGCCTGGCGCGGTCGGTTGATGCCATGACAATCACGATGTCAGCGCTGCTGCCGCTGGTGATAAATATTTTGGTGCCGTTCAGGATATAGTGTTTGCCCTGCAGCTCAGCGGTTGTTTCCATTGATGCCGGGTCTGAGCCGGCATTCGGCTCGGTTAGGGCGAAGGCGCCAAGCTTCTGGCCCCGGGCAAGCGGGATGAGATATTTTTGTTTCTGCTCTTCAGTGCCGAGGAGATGTATGGGATAGGCGCATACCGAGTTATGCACGGCAACGATTATGGCGGTTGATGCGCAGGCCCGGGCAAGCTCTTCAATGATGAGAGTATAGCTCACGGTGTCAAGCCCCGCGCCGCCGTACTCTTTCGGGATGGAAATCCCCATGAACCCGAGGCCGGCCATTTTTTTCAGTGCCTCCCGGGGGAACTCCATGGTTGCATCCAACTCCTGGGCGCGGGGCTCACGCTCCTGCTGAGCGAAGTCCCGCGATAGGTGCCGGGCAAGCTTCTGCTGTTTGGTTAGTTCAAAGTCCATAAAGAGAATCTTTAATTTTTGCTGTAGCTGAAAACTGTCTGCTGATAGCTGACAGCTTCAGCTTGAGTATGATTACCAAATTTTCCTTTCCTGTCAATCCCTTTATCCCGTATCAGTAAAAAGGCGGCTAAAGAACTAAACCTTTAACCGCCGGCATTCTGATAATAGTCTTCCCTCAAACCTTATGCAGCACTTATCCAAAGCATCTCTATTTAGGATTGGTTATATTTTCTATTACAACCGGTCCCATTTACACAATTACATTTCTAGTGAACTTTTAAGTTAACGTCTTGACATATAATATGTTTACTTATATTAGGAGGACAATAGTAGAAAAAAGATAAAAGACAATGTTCCCTCCCGACCGCAGGCGGTCGGGAGAAACGTGGGAGGGCACCAAGTTAGCTTCGAAAGAGATTAGAGGAGGGCTTGAAAATGAAATGGAGCAAATGGCTGGAGAACTGGGATATGACCTCTCTGAATGTGCGGAGAGAAGTTCATGGATATTACTCATAAGAATTGTCTGATAGGTTACCTATCTCATTGGCAATCTGCAATGATAGCCAGAGAAGCAGTCCGGCAAAGCGGAGCCTTCGCAGCAGGACTGCCCCAGCCCGTCAAATCCTTTGCTCGGCGAGAATATGGCATTTGCCTCATGCTTGAACTCCTCGATGATCGATTGAAACAAGTTGAGTATTTAGTCAAAGACATTGAGCCCGGCAAGGACATTGGGCTTTTTTCAAAAGGGTATTCCGAGGCAATGACCTTTATGGACACGACTTATATATTCGTGCGCTCTCTCCTCGACGACGTATCGGGGATTATCGAGTATCTTTACAAATCGAACAAGATGGCCGGCATCCCGAAAAGCTTTTCCGATCTTCTAAAAAAAGCAAAAGCAGGGCGAGTTCCTGAAGACCTCACTCAAGTCCTGCAACCTTGTCAGGACTGGTTTCCAAAGTTAAAGAAAGACAGGGACGACATCGTCCATGAATATGAAACGAATTTCATCGGTTTTGTTATGAACCCCAAAAAGGGTGGATGGACATCTATTCAGTTTTCGGGGAAGACCAGTGGTGTTGTGGAAAATGGAGGGGTCGGAATACGGGTAAATCTTGGTGTTCTGCTCGCGAGCTACCAGAGCTTCATAGATGATCTTCTCGATCTATGGGATAGAAAATTTTCTGAATGGTACGGGATCGTCTCATCCCGTAATTCCCGCCCTTCGTCTATCCTTGAAGGCAGAAGCGCAAACATGCTGCTCTGGGCCATTGACTATGGGCGGTATACCAATGACGAATTGCTTATTTCGCGGTGACGACAACTGGGGGAACTCAGAAAAGGACAGCCCAACAAAGCAATCCAGCGGACGTCTTGCAGCCGCTGTTGCAGACGGCCTTCGGCCGCAGCTCAGCTGCGCCTCGTTCGGTATAGAAATATGAATCTAATTGAAATATTAAGAATTATCGGTGATATAGTCTCCCTGCTATTACTCCTATGTGCACTCATAGGCTTTGCAATGAAGCACTTTATAAAGGAAAAGATCGGAGCCTATTTTAAGACAAAAATTAATCAGCAAAATGAATTCTACAAACATAACTTGAAGCAAGAAATAGAAGCATATAAGGCTGCCTTAATCAGAGATTTGGAAGAATATAAACTCGGGATTGACATACGCAGGAATATTGCTTTTGAAGTTTCCAATCAGAAAATGAAGGCCTATCAGGCAATATGCAGTGGTTTTGGCGAAATAATAAAAGATATGTATGTGTATTCCATACTAGAGCCTGAGTATCAAGAGGATAAACTAACCTATCAGAACAAAATGAATGAAAGACTGCGTTCGGTTAACGATAGTCTTAGAGTCTATGATTTCTTTATTGATCCTGTAAAGGTAGGGCTACCGCTTTCGGAAATATATAGAAATGCAATACATGTCATTTGTGATCATCCCGACAACAAAGAAAAGACTCTCGCACTAATAGATCAATATGGTAATTTTACAGCAATAATAAAAGCGGATTTATTTGAAAATTAATTACAGAGAAATTTACCGAACAAGCCCATCGAGGCAGACCGGGAATAAAGCTGGTTTGGTTTTGCACAAATGTCTGTGGCCCGGCTGCTCATGGGTGTCGTTCCTCCCGACCGCAAGCGGCAAGATAAATCGATGATATACAGCCCACTGCCTCCGATCCTTTATAAGTATCGGCCCCTCTCAGGGGACAGTTTCAAATTTACGCAAGACATCTTTCTCCGAAGACGCCTATTCCTCAGCTCAGCGTGGTCGCAGAATGATCCTTGGGAGGGTATAGCAAGCGGTGGCTTCGGCAGCATCGAGTTCAGTAATAGAAGTCACACGTGCTTCACAGCGAACGAAACCAATGCGCTTATGTGGGCACATTATGCGGATGCCCACCATGGGATATGTATTGGTTTAGAGAAAACTACCAACTTGCGATCCAGGCTACAAAGGCCGTGACGCAGACAACATCTTCCTCACCAAGAGCGCAGATTGGGAGTATGAACAAGAATGGCGGGTGTTGCAAGGTCGTGAATTGAAGTCTTCTTCATACATCAATTTGCCACGCAACTCGATCGCGAAAGTCATTGTGGGTGTGAGGATCACAGAGGATAATGTTCGATGGGTACAGGATTGGATACGCTCATTTGGGGGGCGCATCAAACTGCTCCAATCAGAGTTTTCAAACACCAATTACGAAATGAATATTAAGCCATTCAACCCAACACGCTTTGAGCCTGATGACTAACTTTTACAGACCGGGCTGCAGGAAGATACAGCAACGCCAGTCAAATAGACATCATGACGGCCTCACCGACCGGTCGGCACGTGAACAAATAGAGGCCAGGCCGAACAAGCCCATCCAGACGGACCGCGGCGGGGGGGGAACGGTCCCCAATTTTTATTACGTGCGGAACCCCAAACGGTCTTTCATGAACCTTCTCTGCTTGCTGTTGGTTTACCGAAGACGTCATCGAATGCGAGTTCGGCCTGCTGCCGCACTTCTCGGGAACTGCCCGTCATCTCGTGCACGATGACCCTCCAAGTGTATGTACAATACGGTTCACTATCAATATTGATTCCGTTGATTCCAGGATGAATTTTTAGGCAGGCCGGCCAGTACTGCTCGTAAAAGTCTCGGCCGGCATTTTGTGATTTACTTATATAGGCCTGTTTACGTTTTTTGTATTCATCTTTGTATCTTTGGTTGAATAGATGGCTCATTATGCGTCTTCTGACTGTGTAGCATTCCCCGCGATAGATCGCACGTAAGCCTGAGCACGTCAAGCGGCACTCGTTATTGGGGATACGAAAGGTACTCAGAATGATATAAAATCCAGCGCACGTAGGTATGGCATCCAGATCTTTTGGGCTGACAAGCGGTTCGATAAAAATAGAGGGGCTGATCGTGGGGAAGGCTTGCGGTACGACCTTGTTGCGATAGATGGTCTTGAATGCAGACTTAAACTGGTCTCGGATCTTTTGCCGCGCAATCAATACGGCGTCTTCTATCTCCGACCTCATCTGGCGCACATCGTACACTATTCCCTCCCCATACTGAATAAAGTGGTCTTCTGCTTTTGTCCTCCAAATATAAATAAACCTATTACCTGTCAAGGCTTTTATTTAATGTTGAGTTCCTGAGTTCCAGATTAAGCTCGGACCCGCCCGTTTCCCTTGTAACTTTACTTTGCTTTTCCCCTGCCGCTCTGGTATTTTCGCAAAAAAGGCCATGTACACTACATTATAATAGCCACTGAGGAAAGCATGTATGCGTATTCTGGTGATAGAAGACGAGCGAAAGATTGCCTCATTCATTAAACGAGGCCTGCGGGAAGAGGGCTACACCGTTGACACCGCTTTTGGCGGGACTGGAGCAGACGGCCTTCGGCTGCAGCTCAGCTGCGCGCCGTTAGGCCAGAAAGGAACATAACCACATGTTTTGGAATAACGTCGGCGCAGGCGTAATAGCCAACGCTTTGTTCGTCGCACTTACCATCGGGTTTGGAATATTTTTTCTCGCCATCCGTCGCCGGGCGCTCTTGCGGTTCTGGGGTATCCGGGAGATAAAGAAAATTCGCATCTATATATCACATCTACGAATCACCCGTGGAGGCGCGCTCGATGCAAGTG